>JALWFJ010000076.1 GCA_027036495.1 Thermoproteales archaeon | reverse complement strand
GGACAAACGAGGTTCTGAAAAAGATGCTTCGAGATAGCATAAGGAGAGTAGTTGCTTTCTTAGAGGAGAGCGAGTTTGTACGAGTAAGCCCAGATGGCAAGATTGAGCCAACAGAGCTTGGCTCAGTAGTGAACTTAAACTACATTGACCCAGTAACAGCGAGCATATACGTTAAGGGACTCAGAGAGAGGACCACGGCAACAGACTTCGCGTACATAAACCTGATAATTAAGTCAAGCGAGGTTCCAAAGCTAAGAGTAAGAAGGGGTGACGTTAGTAAACTTCTTAACATCCTGAGAGACGTTTATGATAGTCTCCTGGTAAAGCCAACGGCAAGTATTGATGAACTTGAGGAGTTAGATGAGTATGTCCTCCTTGATCTCCTTGAAGAGATTAAGACTACATGCATGATCAATGACTGGATAAATGAGGTTGATGAGGACACTCTAGTAGCAAAGTACGATATTGGTCCAGGTGACTTAAGAATGTACTCAGAGACCCTAGAGTGGCTGATGCATGCTGCCTCACAGCTAGCAAGAACTCTAGGATTGATGGATCACGCAGAGAATCTAGAGATACTCAAACTGAGAGTAAAATATGGAGTCAAGTCAGAGCTAATAGAGCTTGTACAGCTTGAAGGCGTAGGAAGAGCAAGAGCAAGACTCCTATACTCTGCAGGCTACAAGACAATAGAGGATATAGCACATGCAACTCCCTCACAGCTAGTCTCTAGGGTCAGAGGCATAGGAGAGAAGCTTGCTAGAGTGATCATAGAGTCCGCAAGGGAAAAGATGAAGAGAGGATACGTTAAGGCAAGGGTGCACCCAGCAACGAGTAATAGCATGAGAAAGAACAAGGAGAGCGAGAAGGGCAAGTTCACAATATTGGACTACCTGAGAGAGCGGTAAGCACGTTGACTAGGTATCAAACGTCTATAAATGTTAGTGTTGGTCTCGTGCTAAGACTGTGAGCAGAATGGAGGAGTCTAAGGTAGCATTTGTTACGTCACCTGCTCTAGACAGGGTGGAGTTTCCATATGTAGTGAGGTTCAGACCTAAGGTGTGTTGGTTTAGTGAGGCTCTTCGAAATACAATGACGCTAAGCAAGTATCTTGGAGGCAATCTTGTCGTAGTCGAGAAAACTGACCTCAGAGAGTCTCAAGACTTAGATAGGTACCTGAAACGTGAGTTTACTAAGGTTCATGTAGAGTCACTGTATCTCTCGTTGAGAAATCTTCCATACTTTAGACCTCTGCTCCAGATCTATGTCACTCTAGCTAAGTCAGCCGTGGAGCTCTCTCAGCAAGGATTTATTGTAGTGTTGCCTTGTCTTCCTCCTGATCACTGGGCTGGTAGGACCTTCGTTCGAAGGTGCAGCATATTTGCCTTGTCTGTGTACCTGGCTAAGCTAAGTGGTGCTCAGAGAGCAGCTATAATGAGTATCGATGTACATTATGGTGCGGGAACGCAAGATCACGCAGAATACGATTATCAGCGGGGGAGCACAGCGGAAGACTCTTCTTCAGCTCTGACAAGGCCAGGAAGACTCTTCTATCTAAGTCTATGTAGCATGAGCGAGGTCGACCCTAAAGTATACAGAAAGGCAAAAAAGATGCCGTGGTGTTTCCTTCCAGTAACTATCCCACCTGGAGCAAGAGATGACGTATTTCTGTCAGCACTCGACTTTGCGTCGAGAATAACGATGACGTATGAGCCGGAGGTCCTAGTGGTGCAGCTTGGACTTGACATATATAGAGAAGACACTATCGGCGAGTTTGTAGTCTCCTGCGATGCCTTTTACGACATTGGTAGCACCCTCAAGACAATCATGCAGAACATACGGCTAAGGAATATCTTTATAGTAATAGAGTGCGTATCGTCAAAAGAATCTATAGATAAGGCATTTACAAACTTCATGGCTGGGCTCCTCGGAGTTGAGAAGCCTTTTCACGATTCCGTAAAAAAGGATAGTTCGCACACCGTTAAGAATCTCGCAAGAGAATCTATACAGAGGGTAAGAAGAATGCTCACAAAGCACTGGAAAGTTAGAGTTAGAGTCACCTTATAACATCGGTGACGAGACCTCTAAGCTTCTGGGATAGAGACTCTGCAACACTTCTTGGATTCTCTGCATAGACCACAGAGCGACCAACGTTAACTATTGTCAGCCCAGGAAGCGCATACTTTGCGAGCTCTATGTTTCCTCCCTGTGCTCCTACACCTACGAGAAAAATTATCCTAGACTCTCCAATTATCTGTCGGATCTTCTTAATATACTCAGGAGAAGTGTGGGTAACACCAACAACGCACCCATCAGAATCGCTCTCTCTCACCTCCTCAGCTATTGCTTGATAGAGAGCCATGTTCTTTCTGTAGCTCTCAACGAAGTATCTCAATGACTCCTTATTAGACATTATAGTCAGCACTAGCGTTCCAATATGGATATTTCGACCAACGTTTCTGGAAACCTCTCTAAGAGCAGAGACTACATAATGCAAGTTTCCTGGAAGTGGATTTACAGTTATGCAGTCAAATCCCAGCTCTCCAATTACCTTGAGTCCTATCTCGACAGTGTCCTGTATATCATTAATCTTACAGTCAAGAATGGTGAGAAGACTCCTCCTCTTAGAATATAGCACCAGCTGTCTAATAGTGCTTTTATGCTCTAGCTGAGCTAGATACCATAAGTTAAACTTCACCAAGACTGAGTAATCGCATACTTGGTCAATTATGTCCATACAGAAGTTTGCAATTGCTTGGTCGATATCACTGTAGGTATCTAGATAAGATGCTGGCATCACATGCCTATTCCTGTATTTTGGCAATGCAATGTCAAGACTTACACAGAGCATGCTTCTCTTGTCTCTGACAAGCTCGGATAGTCTCTCTCTGAAGAGCATCACGAGTCTACTCTAGGACTCAGCGTATAGCCCTCTCGTCATCTAGCTCAGAGGCCTATCTAGTCATCATCTTGCTGCGAAGATAAGAGAAAACACGGTTTCAAGCATTTTCCACAATTTTCGCGTAGAAAGAGTTTCAATAAACCTCTTTCAGCTTAAATTTCACACCGCTTTCCTAATTACCCCTCGCTGAGCTAGTCGTCACGATGAGTCGGCTACACACAGTTACACTTGCAGCAATACTACTAGTACTACTGACAACATCGCTTGCAGCTGCAAAGATGTTTGCAGCATGTAGAGCAGCTACAGTAATGTCAATGAACGCGGAGAAATTACTAAACATTACCTACACGCTCGCAGTAACACACAACATAACATCAAACAAACAGTTTGAGACTCTATACAATGAAGCTAACAGCTTATTACAAAAAGTGAAGACCTACCTATCAGAGAACGAGTGCCTACCTGCGTTAAGATATTCAATAGCTCTAATGAGAGTATCAAGAAAAACTTACGTAGTTACAATACTACTTCTAAGAAACGCTACAGAGAATGTCATAAGTCACATAGTAAATGTAACCATGACATTCGTAGACCACTGGATTAACAGAACGATGAGAATAATGGAGAAACACGAGAATGTAACCATTAGAAAAATAATAAGAAAAGAGAAAGTACACATATGGAGAGAACTTAGAAGATGCATGAATGAGTGTAGAGTTAGATGTGAGGGGAACATGACATGTCTCGTCCAGTGCGCTAGAGTCTGTGAACTTAATGCCATGAAGAACATAACTAACATAACTCAGCCAATAATTAGAAACAGAGTGAAGATGTTCATAATGAATATCGTACATAGAATAAACAAGACACTTATTATGAGATTAAATAAGAGCAGACCAGCAGTAATGCCAGTAAATATCACTAACAACACTAGGGCAGCTAAGAAAATTCTAAGAGATATAGACTTCCTAATAAACAGACTCAAAATTATCGAGAAAAGACTAGCAAGATATGAAAACATCAGCGAGCATCTTAAGAAACTAATTAAAGAAAGAATAGACAAGATTATAAAGAGATTACGTAACATAGAGAAGATTATAGAGAGCCATATAGAGAGGACAACTACACATAACAGACATGTAACAACTCAGAAGATTCCAAGAGCTCGTTCATCTACTCCATACGCAAGAAGGCCAACAAGACCAAACGCTACGAGACCAGCAGTTCCAGGTACTCCGAGAATGCGAATTAACAAGACGCTGAAAATTACTCCACAAGTCCCAAGAATACCTAGAGCCGTCCAAGGCCACCGTTAAGATAGTTACGCTTCTACACGTTCACCCCCTCAAAAGGGAGTCTTCTCTAGTCTGGCGGTATTCTTTCTTCTTTCTATTTTCCCAATCTCTTCTTACTGTTCCTGAACCTCTACTTTGCGCTTTGCGTATTCTAGCATAGCCTTTTTAAGCTGCTACTTAGCTCAGAGTCTCTGAGTGATGAGCTCAGGCGGCCCTGCAGGATGATGATTTTAGCCTTGTCTGATCTCTTTTATAGTCTCAGTTATATTTGGGCTTAAGTACTCTTAAGCTCAGAATGGGTGTTACTGAGCTTGGTAAGCTTATCCCTCCCTCAGTCAGGAAGCAGGTTGAACTTAGTCAGTTGGCGGGCAAGGTTATTGCTGTTGATGCGTATAATGCACTGTACCAGTTTCTAGCCTCTATTAGGCAGCCTGATGGTACTCCATTGATGGACTCTAAGGGTAAAGTAACTAGTCACCTTAGCGGTCTCTTTTATAGAACCATAAACCTGCTCGAGCACGAGATTTGGCCAGTATACGTATTTGATGGTAAGACCCCTGAGATGAAGCTCATGGAGATTGCCAGGAGGAAGAAGCACCGTGAAGAGGCACTTGAGAGATGGCTTAAGGCTATGGAGAGGGGAGATCGCGAGGAAGCTAGAAAGTATGCTAGGAGAGCTCTTTTTCTTACAAGCGAGATGGTTGAGGATGCTAAGAGACTGCTAACTCTGATGGGAGTTCCCTGGGTTCAAGCACCGGCCGACGGTGAGGCTCAGGCAGCATATATTGCAAGAAGAGGAGATGCTTGGGCTGCTGGTAGCCAAGATTATGATGCTCTGCTCTTTGGAGCACCAGTACTTGTGAGAAACTTGGCAATAACTGGCAAGAGGAAGCTTCCAAACAGGGAGGAGTATGTTGAGGTTAAGCCGGAGATCATAGAGCTTGACGCTGTTCTAAAGGCTCTGAGACTTAGAGATAGATCACAGCTAGTGGATCTCGCAATTCTGCTAGGGACAGACTTTAACCCAGACGGTGTGCCAGGGATAGGTCCACAGAAGGCTCTGAGGCTGGTTCACGAGTTTGGATCCATAGAGAACATGCTTAACACCGTTTTAAGAAATGTTGAGTTTCCCGTTGATCCACTGAAGATAAAGGAGTATTTTCTGAATCCACCAGTCACGGATAACTACAGGATAGAGTTTAAGGACCCTGATGAGCGAGGGATATTCCAATTTCTATGCGATGAGCATGACTTCAGTAGAGACAGAGTAGCTAGAGGAATAGAGAGACTGAAGAGAGCGCTCACAAAGAGAAAGAAGACTAGACTAGACTTGTTCTTCTAACCTTAGGTTTATGATGCTGATATAGTCCTAGACTGCTCGAGGTGCTGCTCTTGAGCGTCAAGAGTCTAGTCACTGCATATAACGAGCTTACCAAGCTTGACCTGCGTGTGCTCAGAGTGATCGAGGTTGCACACAGAAGATATGAGTGGGTACCTCTGGAAGTCATAGTTAGATGGAGCAACAAACCTTGGGAGCTCGTATCAAAATCTCTTAAGAAACTTAATGCTCTTGGTATGGTCATCAGGTGGAAAGGAAACTACACTGGTTACAGACTTACATACACGGGGTATGATGCTCTCGCGTTGCACACTCTAGCAAAGAGGGGAGTTGTAGAGAAGCTAAGTCCAACTCCTCTCGGTGTAGGTAAGGAGAGCGATGTCTACGTTGCGGAGGACCCGGTTGGTAATAAGCTGGTGGTCAAGTTCCATAGGCTGGGAAGAACGAGCTTTAGACAGACTAAGAGATTCAGAATCTGGGTTGGAGATAGAAGACACATAACTTGGCTTTACGAGTCGAGACTCTCTGCTCACATGGAGTACAAAGCCTTGACGCTCACATATAACGCAGAGGTACATGTGCCGAGACCAGTCACGGTTAATAGACACGCAGTGGTGATGCACTACATAGAGTCATGCAGACTCAGTGAGATAAGAGGAGGACTAGACAGACCAGAAGATGTCTTAGGAACAATACTGGAAGACGTAGCTAAGACCTACAGAGAGGTTGGGATAGTACATGGAGACCTGAGCGAGTTCAACATAATAATCTCTGTCGAGGATGAGACTCCCTACATAATTGACTGGCCTCAGTGGGTTCCCAGAACGTACAGAAACGCACTAGACCTGCTCAGAAGAGACCTAGAGAACATCATCAGCTTTTTCAGAAAAGAGTACAAGCTTGATGTCGATCTCGATGAGGCTATAAGATGCATAACTGAGGGAATAGAGGTTGGAGAGCTAGAGCTGGAGGAGGCCTTCGAGCAGATGATAGGTGCGAGAGAGTTAAGAGAGTATGTCCTAGGAGAACACTCAGAAGAAAGCATAGAGAGAGAGTTGGACCGCATAGAGAGGGAATTCTCTGAGACTGAGAAGGAAGATAGAGAAAAGCTACATATAGCAACCACAGGTACTGAGAAGAGAGAGTGATGAGAATCCGGCACCCTGAACAAGTGAAGAGGGGTATCCTAACTGACTCAGCCTGACGTGCACTCATCAAGACTCAGTGTTCCGTGGACTCATCACTCTCCTAGAACAGACATAGAGACAATGTAATAGTTACATCAGCTGGTGCTCCTATCGTCATTTCTCAGAGACCCCAGGCATGCTCATCATCCCCGGTAAACAGAGCTACTCGCCAAGATTAAATAGTTCACAGTTAAACCTTGTCTACTAGACGAACACTCTTTATAATTAGCCTCCATGAATACACGTTCTCTCTAACTATCTCAAAATTCTCAATCACTATCTTCTTCTTAAAAAGTGGCGCATCTACGACCAAAGTCTCGGCTTCTCCACCCTCAAACGCGGGGTTAAATCCTATCTCCCTAGCCTTTCTAATAATATCCTCAACATCATCCTCGGTCAGGATCTTACCAAGCAACCTCGGAGATAGACCATACACGCTTATTGACGTTATCACTATCTTGAAGCCATACCTGACAAGTTCCCTCATGTAGTTTTCCTGATTTTTCCTCCATAGAGGAGTGTATGTCCTAAGACCAAGCTCCTCACATATTAGTGCAATATTCATCCTCTGGTAATCAGACAGCAAAGCGCCTGCAACAACCCCATCAATTCCAAACTTAGCCTTAGTCTCAGCAAGAGCACGCTTAAGATCGTCCAACTCCTGATTCTTCAAACCAGAGGTCTCAACAAAAATCTGTGGTAAACCAAAAGCCTCAGCCTGTAGCCTAGTAACATCAACACAGGGAAAATGAAACATCCAAGAATCAGACCTATAAGGTCTGAGAGTAACTAAACAACACACATCAAAACCATGCAAAAAAGCCCAATGAACAGCAAACGTACTATCCTTACCACCAGAAAACAAAACACAAACCTTCACACAACAACTAAAGATTCGAAGCCTAAAGATGTCTTCCCAACTCTGCCTCAAGAAATCAAATCTCAGAATCTAATCTAGCTAGATGCTGAAAACCTCAAGGAAGAAGATATAAGTAAGAAATAAGCAACTAGAGCCTTAGCTAAAAAGTGATGCTAGAACGTATAATAACATTTTTTAAGAAAGAGAAATTTCTCACGATATTACTAGTCCTCTACATAATAGTAACCATTCTAACAAGGGGGAGAACACTAAACATTGTTAGATACGTAGACTGGAACTCAATATTTACAATAATGTCTATATTACTTGTATCTAAAGGACTAGAACTTTCTGGACTATTCACTGACGTATCACTAAAACTCATAAACATTAGCAGAGGTTCACCAACAAGACTGATAATATTAATAATACTTGTATCTGCCCTATCTGCAACAGTTCTAACAAATGACGTAAGCCTATTCATATATGTTCCTATAGCTGTCGAAATATCTAAAAAACTTAATATAGACCCAGCATTCCTTCTAACAATCCTTGCCATATCTGTTAACATAGGGTCTGCACTAACACCTATAGGAAATCCTCAAAATATAATAATATGGCAACACTACAACGTAAACTTCACCACCTTCATTGTAATGTTAGCACCATTTTTTGCAATATCGATGACAACATTACTCATATACTCACTAATATTTACTAGAAGGAATAAAAACATGACATGTACAGTTTCCTCATCAATAACTGAGGAGATATCGGTAAATAAAAAATTACTAACAATATCAACAATACTGATGATAATTGACATAGCACTATGTGAATACAAACTCTCATATCTATCACTCATAATAACATTTTTAGTATATCTAACAATAAATAGAGACATAATATTCAACCTAGATTATGCGCTTATAATTATGCTAATACTTATGTTTGTTGACTTTAGAACAATATCAGACTTCTTATCTAAATATAATATAACAATATTAACTTCTCAAAAAATATTTCTATTCTATCTAGGCACACTCTTAAGCCAGGTAATTAGTAATGTTCCAGCCACGATAATGTTACTAAATCATACAAAAGACTGGATTACGCTAGCCATCGCTACTAACCTGGGCGGTATTGGAGCAATAACTGGCTCCTTAGCTAACATAATAACACTAAGACTTGGAAAGATCAGAGTCAAAGATTTTCACAGATACTCGATTCCATACTTTACGCTCTTATTAACAATATTTACAGTACTTTACCTTATATCCGCAGTCTAGGTTAACCTGATGTCTAATATCTGTACCCTCTCGTGATGTTACAAGATGTCTAGAATATTGAGAAGTTTCTAGAATGTTACAACTTATAATGTTTCACTAGTAAGAAGTCTGCTTAACTCACTTTATCATAACAATACAAAAATAGTAATTCATAATCACTCTCTTACTTGCATCATAATAGCTAACTTCCTTCCCTCCACAGTACGTTAACGTTCTAGTCTTTCAATCCACTTTGTGTGATTC
>JALWFJ010000075.1 GCA_027036495.1 Thermoproteales archaeon | reverse complement strand
GTCCCACAGTTGAGAGCTCCACAGCGAAGATAAAGACGTTGAGAGCAATAGCAGTCGCACTTACCTCGCTCACGCTAGTGTTTCTCTTCAAGAAGATGCTAGCAAAGCCCTACTCAGACACGGTCTACCTAGTGCTGCCTACCATCATCGTAACTCTATCCTCAGCGATAAGAGAAAAACATAAAAAGACAACTCAAGGAGT
Organism: Thermoproteales archaeon; assembly: GCA_027036495.1. Classification (GTDB taxonomy): domain Archaea; phylum Thermoproteota; class Thermoprotei; order Thermoproteales; family Thermocladiaceae; genus JAADER01. Next base: position 2,712 of record JALWFJ010000075.1, on the reverse strand, counting down.
AGAAACGCGATAAGAGAGCGGGGGTGCCCGAGCCTGGTCAAAGGGGGCGGGTTTAGGTCCCGCTGGCGTAGGCCTGCGTGGGTTCAAATCCCACCCCCCGCACCAAAAAACAGATAAGGCCTCTGCCTTTAAAGAGACCTTCTGGTGGGAGAGGAGACGTTAGTGAAAGTGGCGTCACTGCTTGAGTATGCTGAGGCTGCGATAAGCTTCACATTGTTCACTGTAGTTGTGGCAGTAATAGTGATTCCTCAGAACTGGATTGTGTTATCTAAGACATATGCTTGTCTCGTAGTTGTGTTTACCCTTGGAGTTTGGGCTGTGGCTGCTGGCCGTCTCCTGTGGTGTATGAGGAGAGCTGGAGTAATCTTAGCATTATCACGTAGTGTCACTGTGTTAGCGTTTTTCCTCTTGACTAGAGCAGCTCCACCATTCGTGTTTGCTGACGTGCTTCTTGGAGTGCTAGCAGTAGCATTATCACTCTGGGTATGGAGAAGTCTCAAGTAGAAGCATACACATTTTAATGGTGACTTGAAGTGTCTTCATGTTGTGCCGTTTACTGTAGTCCTTAGATTTAAGTATAGGATTAATGTTCCGGTTGAGGTTAGGAAAGTTAGACCTGACGTAATTGCTAAGCTTAGTGGTCCTGAAGAGATTAAGGGTCTACCTGTATGGGTTGGCAATACTCGTACAACTGTAGGTGAGGTGTTTGAGTTTTCCTTTGAGGGCGAGTTTACCCCTGATCCTAACTTGATCACCGTCGTGTTTGAGGGGCAGTCCACTGCTAGGCTGAGGTATGTTGGTTATAGGATGGAGGCTGGCAAGATCGTGGTTAAGGGTGATGTTGGTCCTCTTGCTGGGTTCAGGATGAGGGGAGGTGAGCTTGTTGTTCATGGTAATGCGGGTGACTATCTTGGTGCTAAGATGAGGGGAGGCAAGATTGAGATCTTTGGTGATGTTGGCTCGTTCATTGGTGGTAAGCTGATAGGTGAGAGATATGGCTCAGGCATGAAGGCAGGAACAATAATTGTACATGGCTCGGCTGGTGCATACATTGGACATGGCATGAAGAAGGGCGACATAGTGGTTGAGGGATCAGCTGGGAACTATGCTGGGTATGGAATGGAGGGAGGAAATATAGTGATTCTCGGTGATGCTGGCCTCTATCCAGGTGCAAGAATGTGTGGTGGCAGGATAGTCGTCAAGGGACGTGTTGAAGATGTTCTATGCAGCTTCTATATAGACGACATAGTGAAGAGTGTCAAAGTTAAGAACATAGTCATTAATGAGCCCTTTGTTCTCTTTATAGGAGATGTTGTCAGAGATGGTAGAGGTAGGCTCTATGTGAGCTATGCTAAGAATAGACACATTGTTGAAGAGCTTGAGCCTCTTATCAGATATGAGATAAGTGATCCATTTGAGTAACGGATAGTTACACAAGTACTTTTAAATGGTGCAAGTAATGTTCAATACATGAGCACTATAAACGAGATTATAAATTCATTATTAGAGAGGAGAGACCTTCTCGGAGTTCAGATAGTTGAGGACAAGGATGTTCTGCTGGTTGACGCAGGAGTTAATGTGAAGCCTGGACTAGTGGTTGGTAAGTATCTCGCGGAGATATCCATGTGTGGTCTAGGAAGCGTTCAGATAGGCCTGAGCAAGATCGGGGAGCTTGTGCTTCCTAAGATCAGGGTAGTCACAGATTACCCACTGATAACCCTTCTATCACAGTATGCTGCCTGGATTGTCAGAGACGGAGAGGACGTCCTATACTTGTCCGGTCCCGGCAGAATAGTTGCAAGAAAGCCTAGAAAAGTGTTCGAGAGCCTGTCCAGGCTCGGTGTAGCTGTACCACACGTCACGGACCCTGTGCTGGTATGTGAGTGTTCTCGTGTGCCCTCTAGAGACGCGATAACGAAGATCACGGAGAGTCTACATACAGGTAAGCAGCCAGTGCTTCTACTAACGTCTAACAGGAGCTTCTCCGGCATAATACAGACCTGTGCTAGAGTGCTTGAGGTGTGTCTACTCAGACTGTACATGCTTGGCTTCAATCTGACAAGCATAAGGTCCGGAATAGGTGAGGACGTAGTTCCTCCACCACTTAGTAAGACTCTGGAAGCCTCAGCCCTCTGCAACGACTCTATACTCTACACAGGTCAGGTCCTGCTAGTGGTAGACCTAGATGATGTAGGAATGTTTGACGACATCCTAAGGAGAGTAGTCAGAGAATCCAGCTACAGCTTCACTGAGTACGTCAAGATGTACGGTGAGGAGTTCCTAGTCAAGACTAGCCCAGACATGTTCAGGATAGCTGAGCTAACAGTGGTTAACCACTGTGGGTGTCTGAGGAAGTATGGTACAGTTGATATGACGTCCTTTCTACGATTAACGATAAGATATAGATGATATACATAGTCTCGGGGAGAGGTCTCGCACAGAGACTAGAGCACCTGTTTGAGATATTTCCTGAGCTTAAGCCTCGCATAGATCTGAGGATAGTGCCCATAGAGGGCAAGACCATATATGAGCTTGATGCAGACTACGTGAGAGAGATCGTAGAGAAGCTCGATGAGAGGCCTACCCTGATAATCGTACCCTTCACTGTCAGCGATAAGGTCTTCACAGTAAACAACGTGCTCATAGTTCCTCTGAAGAACCTTGCAGACGCAATACCTCTAGCATACTTCGTACAGGAGAACGATCCAGAGA
>JALWFJ010000074.1 GCA_027036495.1 Thermoproteales archaeon | reverse complement strand
CACATATTGAGAAGTAGAGCTTGATGTTCGGGTTTCTCTCAGCATATATCACGTTCTCGGGCTTAGCAATTATGTCAACTATTGCGTGTGCTCTACCCTGAGCCAAGTCTCTTATAGCCTTGTCCTCGTCCTCGTACTTGAACACGAGATAGTCCAATCTTGGACCATACTTGACCTTTGTAACAATCACATGCTTTGAAGAGGGAGCCTTCACATGGTGAGTCACTAAGTAAGCTGCAACAGCAAGTATCGCTATTACTGCTATGACTATGCCAGCGATCACAGCCTTGTGAGTCATTGCTTCACTAAGTGTCGTGAAATCATAAAAAGACTATCTTCGCTACCATGATCATATATGCCTTCTAAGTCCTCTCAGCGATAACATCATTAGCAGCACAGCGAGAAGACCCAGCGCAAGGGCAGGTACTGCGAGAAAGGCATTAGGCATAACTAACCTGTACATACGTGCTACTAGCTTGACCGTGATGTTGTTTATGCCCTTGTTACAGATAGTTACATAAGATACTCCTCTAGTACTGATAGTGCAGTTACCATTACACTCTTTCGCGATCATAAGCCTCCCAGCATTATCATGTACCTCGATTTCTATTATAGATGAAGATACTGCGTCAATGTGCACGGGACCGAACCACTTTATGTTAATGCTCCGACATGAGTATGGACGTATGTTGAGCGTCGCGTTCTCCTCCCTAGCTAGACTGAGCTTAGTTATCACGGAGTAGAATGATAGAGCTATTGCTAGGCCGCCAATGATTATGCCAGCTATCAGCAGCTTCATGTCCAGGAGAGGCATGACGCGTCTCGGTGCACTTGGTCTGAGGAAAGATATTCAAGTTCTTCTCCATCATGAGTGAGCGAAGTGACCACGCTGCTTCAAGTCAAGGAACTTAGAGTATATTACAGGACTAGACGAGGAGTAGTAAGGGCTGTAGATGGAGTTTCCTTTGAGGTCAACGAGGGTGAGACTCTTGCAATAATCGGGGAGTCGGGAAGTGGGAAGTCGTCAACAGTGCAGGCACTCATCAGGATGTTTCCAAGGAACGTGCATCTGGTTAGTGGACAAGTGCTGTACAGGGGAGTTGACTTGCTGTCGCTGCCTGAGTCCGTGTTTAACAGAGAGTATAGGTGGAAGAAGATATCAATAGTGTTTCAGTCAGCGATGAACGTTCTTAACCCTGTGATGAGGGTGAGAGATCACGTCTCCGAGCTAATACAGATTCACACAAGGCTTAGTGCCAGAGATGGACTGAAGATGGCAGAGGAGCTGCTTCCTAAGCTAGGACTCCCTCCAAGTGTGCTTAACAGGTATCCACATGAGCTTTCTGGAGGAATGAAGCAGCGCGTGGTCATACTCCTTGCACTGTTGCTGAGACCTGAGCTCCTGATACTAGATGAGCCCACATCAGCGCTTGATGTCATAACACAGGCAAACATAATGAACCTCCTCAAGAGGCTTAAGTGGGACTACAAGATATCGATGATCTTCGTGACTCACGACATAGCTCTTGCAAGCGACATAGGAGACAAGATAGCGGTAATGTATGGTGGACAGCTCATGGAGATAGGAGATGCAGATACAATACTCAGAGAGCCTAGACATCCATACACAAGGTTTCTCCTGGAGTCTACTCCAAGACTGAGAGGAGAAGTTAAGCTCACATTTATTCCGGGGACTCCTCCAGACCTAGTTAACCCCCCGCCAGGATGTAGGTTCGCGCCAAGATGCCCCTATGCAAGTGATAAATGTAGGTCTGAGGAGCCACCCATGAAGAATGGCGTCAAGTGCTGGCTCTATGTGTAGTGGAGGGATTAATGAGGTGCTGCTCAAGATCGAGGATCTGAGAGTCTGGTTTCCAGTTAAGATCAGTGCCTTTAGACGTGGACACGTTAAGGCGGTAGATGGAGTATCGTTCACCTTAAGGGAGCGTGAGACTCTTGCAATAATTGGAGAGTCAGGAAGTGGAAAGACGACTCTTGGGAGAGCTATTCTCAGGCTGGTAAAGCCAACCTCAGGGAGGATAGTCTACCGTGGGACAGACATAACGTACGCTAAGGAGAGAGACCTTAAGTGGTTTAGAAGAGAGGCACAGATGATATTTCAGGATCCATACTCAAGCCTTCCACCCATGATGCCCGTCTATAGGATACTCGAGGAGCCATTAATAATACATGGTGTACGTGGTAGAGAGAGGAGATACAAGATAATAATGAAGGCGCTTGAGGACGTGAAGTTGTCTCCACCCGAGGAGTTCGCGTCAAAGTATCCTCATCAGCTAAGTGGTGGACAGAGACAGAGAGTAGCTATTGCACGTGCACTAGTATTGAGACCTCGCCTCATCGTGGCCGATGAGCCTGTCTCGATGATAGACGTCTCCTCGAGAGCAGAGATACTTTACTTGATGAAGAGCCTGCAAGAAAGATACAACATATCGTACGTATACATAACTCACGACATTGCAACTGCAAGATACTTTGCTCATAGAGTGCTCGTCATGTATGCAGGTAGACCATGTGAGGTAGGACCAGCTGATCAGGTAGTGAAGGAGCCTCTACATCCATACACTCAGACGCTCATTGAGGCAGTACCTGAGCCAGACCCGGAGAACAGAAAGAGACTACGTAACGTCCCATCCGGAGAGCCACCTAACTTGCTTGATCCGCCACCTGGATGTAGATTCGCACCAAGATGTCCATTAGCAGTTCAGCGTTGCTGGAGAGAGGATCCACCAATGATCAGGCTAGACTCTGACAGGGTAGTCTTCTGCTGGATATATGCTAAGAAGTAATATTCTTGATAACTTTCGCGAACATCCTTGCTATAATTGTGGCATCTTCCTCGCTGAAGACAGGACTAACAAGAAGCGTCAACACTCGCTCACACACATACTCAACGTTTGGTAGTTTGAGCCTAG
>JALWFJ010000073.1 GCA_027036495.1 Thermoproteales archaeon | reverse complement strand
TTGTTGCAGTTACGTGAGATAAGCTTGTCAAATAACCTTGCAAGGACATCACTAGTAACTCCACATTTATTCAAGTTAGAGGGTAACTTAAGCCACACATCAACATCGTATAGAAGGCTCTTAGAGAGCACGCTTCCGAGACCTAACAGTACACCAAGCCTAATAGCATTGCGTACAAGTACGCCAACAGTATCCACCTTATCATGCAGGTCTATGCTCAGAGGCAAAGTCTCAGAATAACATTGCAATAGTCTACATGGTCCTGTCCTGCTACATAACACCGATACTACATCTTTCTCGATTCTTGAAACGCTTCTCCCATTATCGAGAGGTACAAACTTAGCCTCATCCTTAATCTCCTCTAGACTACAGGATATTCTGTAGGCAGACCACATAGGATCCTTATAATGTGCGTAAAATAGTCCATAACTTCTGCCATACAGGATTAGTGCTGGAACAACAATGAACTTGAGTAGATGAAAGCCATCACTCTCTCTCCATACTAACCTATTAAGCAAGCCCCAATAATTCATTCTTGATAATAATACTGATAATAAAGCTATATCTACTACAGTAACTTTCTCCATGTGGGATCTCGAAGCTGAGATCTCTTCATATAGTCTCTTAATAGTGTCTATACCTGTAACTTCTTCTAACTTCTCAACAATTTTTCGAGTATCACCTCCTCTATAGATGCTTGAGAAAACCTTAGCTATAGATAGAAGAGGCAGAGAAAGTAGCTTATCATTACACAGTAATACGTTACTCACTACAGGCATCAAGGAAGCAACATCATCACCTCCAGCAAACACTAATACGCCACCAAGAGCACTTATAATTGTTGCATCTATTAACGAAGTAACCATCAACGATCGCGACAAAGAGAATACGTAGGATGGAGTTAAGACTACTGTTGATTCTTCTGCACTTCCCGTTATTCTCTTAGCAAGCTCGTTCACAATACTCAGAAGGTAATTATATAGACATAGATGCTTCTCGAAGAGTTTGCGTACTCTCTCATCAGTTTCTTCCCAGACTTTCTTATAGATGTTCTCGAGATATGCATGTACGTTATTTCTCAAGTCTTCTTCTCTTTCTGAGATCTTGATGATGCCTCTCCAGTACTTCCCTACGCTATCGCCATCACCTCTAACATAGGCTAAGTAGAGAGGTCTCTCTATGCCTCCAGCTTCTTCAATACTCCTATTGCTAAGGACAACCTTGACCTTATCCAAGATATCACTTAGCTTCTCAATTATCTCTTTACTGCCTACAATCCTGCTGAAAGTCTCGTCGCTTAGAAGATCCTCTAAGTGTCTAAATGCAGCTATATATGCACGTTTATATCTTCTCACTACTTCTTCGTACATCTTGTCTAGCATTGAGCTATCCTTAAGAGAGCTCTCCACAAAATCCCACAGTGCTGCAACATCTGATGTTGATAATACAGGCACCCTGAATGCCCTTCCGTGTACAAGAACTGGTGCTCTAGAGATTATTCTCTTCAGAAGACAGTATGGACATAGTGCCTCTCCCTCATCTATCACAAGGTACTCTGAAAGCTCCTCTAGAACCTTACTGAAACGTGTGTACCCAGGGGCATCCTGTCTTGGCGCTATCACTACTGCTGGTAACACACCACATACGCTACAGTACCTCGGCCTCAGTCGAGGGCTTACGCCATCTTTGCATGTATATAGGTCATACATGAAGTTGTGTATGCATGAGCTTGTGAGCGTTCCTGCCTTGAGTGACGTGTTTGGCAAATCCTTCTCCTTTGAAGCAAGCAGAAGAAGTGCTATATGAAATTCAGCACTCTTGATAAAGTCATTCAGTGATTCCTGCTTAAGAGAGCCACAATACTGCTCACACTCTCTGTCACTTGATAAGACTCTCTGCACTCTCTCTACAACTTCTCTAAGATGTCTGTTTATCTCTAAGTCTACATCTATTGAAGTTACAGAAGTCACTTTAATAAATACGGGAGTTCTTGCCGAAGTATATTCTTCATGTTCCTCGGCATATCTCAGTGAACACTTTAAGTAGTTTATAAAAATATTAGCACATTTTTCTATACAATATTCATCATTTTCCTCACAGTAATTGTTCGATATACATTGAACCTCAATAAGTCTTCTAAGCTCACTTAGGAGATTATGTTCTCCATCAAGTATATTGTTTATGAGGTTGCTCCACGTGTTTTCAAGTATCTTTTCAAATAAATCTCTAATAAAGCATGTCAGTGCAGACAGAGTGCATTTCTCGTTTATCGACTTATCAATGTAGAATAATAGTTCCCTAAGTTTCTGTTCTGCCTCGTTTCTATATACTTGTTGTAGCAGTCTCTTCCAGAGGACATATGTGAGCTCGTGAGAGGATGTTGGTAGTGGTAGTATTAGGGTTACTGTTGCTGGCATTACAGGTTGACTAGGCCAGCTATCTCCAAGAATGGGCACGTCCTTAAACACATCCATGTTGCCCTCTGAGAGCTGAAGCTCTTGTCTCAGAGAGTCCACATAGAATGGGTTCAGTGAGAGTGCGGGAGAAATTACCACATCGGGACCAAACGTCTTAACAACAGGCTCAATGATCTTCCACATGAGGTATGAGAGGAGCCATGATCCAGCCCAGAAATCTCTAGTTTTTCTTCCTCTTGATATAAAGTCTTGAATTCCCGGCACATCTAGTCTAATTAGGATCCACGGCTTCTCCACCATGTTCATGGTCATCACTGTCGCATAGACGTGGTCGAACACCGTGTGATGAGGTAGTCTAGTGTCAGCTGGCGGCACTGGAGGCATCTTGTTCTCACCACCAGCATAGCGGTACCAGTATGGCTCAAGAAGCGCGTAGAACGCAAAGTATAATTTTCTAAGAAGCTCTGTAGCATTCTGATTCTTTCTGCATACATCCTCCACAATCTTCAACAATCTCCTGACGAAGGTGCATATGTCGCTAACATCTGGATTACCCGGTTTGATAGAGAATCTTGGATTAAATATGTTTACAAGTACTATGTTCCTTACAACCTCTTTATCATCTCTATAGACCCTATCTAGAAGTACTCTATCAAATGTTGAGGCAAGTATATCTGCTCTCCTTACTATATGCCAGAATCTTCTCAAAGATTCTTCTAAAATTTTTGCAGCCTCCTTCCCCGTTGCGTCTCCTCTCTCTAACGTCTTTACTATGTTGTATATTAATGCAATTGCTTCCTCCTCATGAACCCTATCCACACCAGGTAAAATGTTTCTAACACAGTCTAGTGATACAGATACATCTCTGCACTCAGTAAAGTCTCCAGTAAGTACACGTCCAGCCCTCTTGCCATCCTTGACAAAGGCGCTAGCTATAGTCCAAGGCTTCCAAGGTGGGTCATGTAGCAGTGCTATTATCTTTAGTGCCCACCATGTTGCAAGCAGTTTTTGAGTCTTCTCTGACATGATTGCTAGTCTGGTTCGTATATTCTTGCCTTCTCTATCTCAAATCTGCCGTATCCTTTTGATGTTCTTGCACCTATGCCGCTGCTTAGTACAAGCTTCATTAATGCCGTGAGCAATGTGCATGCTTGACTTATATCGTTTGTTGCTGAGTCTGAGACACCAAGCACTGGTGACAGTAAGTTAACTATGATTGAACAAGCCTCTACCGGTACTCCGATAAGAAACCTGAACACCACTCCCTCACTCAGAACTACATGTTGCAGTGGAACCGGTTTCGCCTCATACTCGTCATCGGCATCTCTGTAGTGAGGAGTTATCACCCAACCTCTAACTAAGCTACCAGACAGGCAATCGACTGGATAAGAATCAGAGAAAAATAACATACCACTAGCAGAAGAAACTCGTCCTAGTAACTTCACAAGCTCAGCTTTAATATTAGCTCTATGCTTGCTAATGCTCTCGATCTGCCTGAATCTAGCTAGAAGCTCGTCTACCTCGTTTTGAAGACTAGCTTCACTAAAGCCAAACAGCGTGAATACCCTTGCCAGCTGCTTGATCTTCTCTTCAACACTGCCAGGACACAACATTGCAATACTGAGTGACACGCTTCTTGCAGCTCCCTTAATGGAGGATGATGGAATAAAGGGAGAGTCTCGAATGTAGTCCCAAGATAGACCAATCTCGAATACGCCCTGCAGTAGACCAGAAGAAGCAGAGACGAGACAGACGCTTCCTAATCTCGCATCAATCTCTAGAACAGCATTCCCCTGTGCAAGAAGTCCTCTCTTAACCTCCTCGAGATACTCAACATTACTCTTAGCAAGTTCGCTGCATCTCTGTTTGTTATAAACATCAACTAAGTGTCTTAGGAAGTTTACTTTCAGATTTGAGAGATCAGGAACTCTCCCGGACGAAAATGTATCTAAGATGCTCTCAGTATACTCAATGAATGTTCCATATAAGCTGCCACGAGAAAAACTTACGTTCTCAGAGTTTTTATCTTTCATAGATCTTTGAGTAGACATAGTAGCACCAGCTTAAAAATAGTTACCTCACAGTAGAAGTCTAGTTATGAATTCAAGAGCAACATTATAGATAACATTAACCACATCTCTACCAATAACATTATGAGTATGTACAGTTACTTGACCACTTGGATTAACTATGCCTGCTGGACTTACTTGACCACATCCAGGTTTCACCCTGTTCGGGCTTATTGTGCTGCAAGTGATTACCTGTCTGAGAGACACGACCTGTCTTCCATGTACTTGGCCAGGTTTTCCATGTCTCCCAACATGGAGAATATCGTCGCTGTTTATCCTTGTTAAGTGATCATCATATGTTCTGTACACTACTACCACCACCATCATCTTGCCACTATTAACCATGGGACAAAGCACAAATGAGGACTTACGCCTAAGCATGGAGTCACTCTTTATCTGCTTCTCGTCTAAGCACAATCCAGTGCACTTAACAAAACGTGGAGACACGTTCAGCGCCTCCTTACTACAATATCCTGTCTTATCCTTCTGCCATCTAGGTAACCCAAGAATCCATGTATGGAAAGCTGCCCCTACAGCACTAACATTAAACTTAGCTGCTTTCTTCCAGACCGTCTTCAGTGTAGCATACCCGATAGCAGACAGAGCCTCAATAACGTCTCTTACAGGACGTCTACTTAACTGTGCAATATGTAACATTCTTATCGGTGCAGTTACAGGATGTTTTGGATTAGGTAAGACTTTCACCAAACATTTATCTAATCTTGGTAATGCTATGTTCTCGGAGGATCTTGAATGATGAATCTCTCCCTTAACGAGATCAGAAACAAGCTTAGACAATCCTACATGAAGTTCGTTGATAGCACTCTCTACATCTATCTCAGAACTTGAATGAAGTTTTCGTATAATACTCTTGACTTTCTCCTCAAACTCCTTACTAACAATACCACTAGTAGTATCAATCTTAACACTCTCTTCAATAATTCTAAATCTTCCAAATCCTCTTGAGGAACCTCTACCAACTCCATAAACTTCGAGAGCATATATCAATGCGAGTAGTGAAACCTTAGCAAGTATATCAGACTTATCATGAGACGTATCAGCATATAATCTCACATTTATCTTTAAGGATTCTGGAAGTACAGGTAACATGCTAAATACATGATCTAGGTCTAAGCCTTTCTTCATTAAAGATAATCTTATTCTTGGAATAGTGAAGAGTTTAAATAGAAATACTATCTCGCGAGAGCTTCTATATCTATCATATAGTTGTCTCAACCTGTTCTGAATGTCTCCTAACTTTAATGCTCTAGCAATGTTAGTCATATAGTTGTCACTAAGACCATAAGAGAGCCATCCTAGGTACTCTAATGCATCTATGAGTCTGTTTCCTGCTACTCTATGGACTTCATCTAATACTCTCCTAAGTACCTTTGGGACGTACTTATCTAGCTTCGATGTCTCTATCTCGATTACTATCTTAGACTCATAGTGTTCTACCTTATCTCCATGCCTAGTTTCCCCTCCTAAGTATCTCGATAATATGTTCTCGATATCGGAGTACTTGTCAAAATACCCCCCTGCTGAGGCTCTTATTATCCATCTAAGAACTCCCTTTAACGTCTCCGTAGTTGGGAATGATGCCACCTCGTGAGTCTCTGGACTGTGGGTCTGTGTAGCGTAGTTGCCTCCCCACCAGGGTGTCGAGTTTATTGCTTCAAGCTCAGCGAACTTCTTGTAGTGAAACGTTCTTGAGAGGTTCTTAGAATACTTATCTACTAGGTTTAGATCTATATTTGTAACTTTAGGACACATTTTTTATCTCTCCTGTTTTTCTCTTCCAAAGAGTGCCTCCAGTAGCCTCTTTAAGACTGTTAGAAACCGTATACTATACTTCTCCAATATTATCTCGTTTCCGCTCTCTCTGATATCTTTTAAGCATCTAGCTAGGTCGAATATTTTCTCAACGTTTTTGCATACATCTATGTTGATTATGTTATCAAGGGCAGTCTTGCTAATAAACGCTCCCATTAATGCCAAGAGCACAGTGTATCCTCCACCCTCCTTCTTACAGTCCTCAACTATTACCTGTCTCAAATCTTGAGAAGGCTCCTTGTCCTCAACTAGGTATCTATATAGTTGGGTATAGATATCGGCTCTCTCAATCTTGGACATGTAGAATGCTAGACTTGATACTAGACCTATCTGTGCTACAAGCTGAGGAAGCTCCTTTCCTCTTCTTGGTATAGCTCTAAGCTTCTCAATGTCTTCCTCCTCAGTAGCCCTATACAGCCTTATTGCTAAGCTAAATGCTAGGTTCTCTGGATCAAACCTTGAAGCTGACATGTCTAACATAGTACTGCCTTTATTAGTCCTTTACCAATAGTCTCTTTTCCACCTACGACAAAATACACAACATCATTTTCAGCCTTAAGCACGCGGCTCTTAAACTCGTCAAGAAGTCTCTCAAGTACTTTCTCACTAACGGAAGATTCACTACAGTACTTCCTGCAGTACTCGTTCTCTGTGGGCAGAGCAATTATTCCACCTATGAACACTGTACCTGGAGGAATATACTCCTCAGTCCACAGAGCCCCTTCAACTACTGTCTTTCGGTCTCTACGTAGCCTAACTCTAGTAATCTTAATGAGTGACTTCTCTATAACCGAGGGAGCCTTATCATCAGGAAGAACCACAAGTCTCTCGCTCAAGGTTGACGCAAGTCCACCAATCTTGCCTAGAATCTCTGCAAGCTTTGACTTTAACGTGTCACTAAGCTCTACAGCTCGAACCCTCTCTCTAAGTCCCGCAACATCAATAGTATCATGTCGAGGCTTGCCAAGAATAATGCTCTCATCATCGCTGGACTTGACGATTAGCTCGCCTACAACTTGCTTAAGCTCACCAGCCTTGCTAGACCTAGCGTAATCTAGAGACTCAAGTATGAGGTAGACTCTATGCAGAAGAAGCCTACTCGTGACATACACATACCCAAGATCAACGCTTGGAGTAGGAAAGGCAAAAGGCACAAAATCAACTACACTCAACACAGCCGGCTGAGTCTCACTCTCACCAGGCTCTGACCCAAAGAGACAACAACATAACATACAGTAATCACCACAATCATCACATCTAAGACGGCCACTATCATCAACACAGATAGCACCATCCTTTCTACACAACCTCCTGCCACACAACGCCTTCAACGCGCCCTTCAACGCAGATGCAAAAACTATAGGGTATCCTAGTGAATCACGAGCAACAGGAAGATCAACAACTCCGGGCGCCCTACCAGTACCAGGATGTAGCGGAGTCACAGCAATACCAGCAACTAACACACCCCTCGCAAACACATTACTCAAACTAATGCACCAATAAACGCACATGTACGACACAATTTAAAGCATTACTAAATCTCTTTAACATTCTACAAAACATATAATATCCCTTTAACCACCTCTACCACCCCCAAGCCCAATTCCATAATCACAGTATCACAACAATTACAATATTCTCCAACGCACCTTGAGAAAAATCTTAAACTTATAAGCATACACCGTACAGCATTTAGTTAACCTTACGCAAACTCCTAGTTATCCTAGAAAAATGCTATCCTCTCAACTAATGTTCAAAAGAAAATTCGTGAAGCCTCTCAATCCACTTTGTGTGATTCAAAGAGACTGAGCGTGAGCAGCTGGATAGGCTCTCTTTGATTTCTCTTTCAATCCACTTTTTGTGATTCCTACTGATGAAGATATTGAGCTTGCTGTTTCAACATTTGTTGACTTTCAATCCACTTTTTGTGATTCGAGACAGTAATGACGTGGCTGAGGCAGTCAATATTTCTTTCAATCCACTTTTTGTGATTCCACCTGTACGTGGACTGTGGCCAACCAGGTGCTGGATATCGCTTTCAATCCACTTTTGGTGATTCCTATTCTGACTGACATATATAACCGTGAAGCGTGGTATAGGCTTTCAATCCACTTTTGGTGATTCCAATAATAACAACAATGTTGACGGTGCCACTGATGCTGTACACTTTCAATCCACTTTTGGTGATTCCTCACCTTTCCTTGTTACGATCGTTCGCATCTGTTAAGAAACTTTCAATCCACTTTTGGTGATTCGTATTTCTAGGTCTGCTTGTTCTAGTTCTGGTAGTATTCTCCTTTCAATCCACTTTTGGTGATTCGCTAGAGGTCAACTATGCAACCGTGTCAAAGTGCTTCATTACTTTCAATCCACTTTTGGTGATTCTGTTTTCCCTGATTCGTATGTTGTCTACTTCTAGTATTCTTTTTCGGATTTTTCAAGTTTACCATTGGAACACATTTCCTGTCTTTTTTCCTGATGATCGTGGTGTTCTGATGAGAAATTGAACGTAGATGACACAGATATGTCATAAAATAACCATAGAAAAGAAACAAAGAATTGAGATGTTTCCTGAATCAGGTGGGGCAAGTGTTCTCATGAGGGGTTGAAAGATGTGTGCAAAAATGGATGTGGTGGGGTTGTTTTAGGTGTTTTTAGGAGGGTTGTTGTGTAGGATTGAGTGTTTTCTAGTTTTTTGAAATGTACAGTCTTGCTATATAGAAACCTTCACAACAATGCTTATGAGGATACGTCCTCACAGTTCTTTGTCTGTTTTGCAAGGTATGTTTTTAATGTTTGTTCTGGTATTTTCTAAATATGGAGGTTATCTCGTTGTTGTTTGTTCGTGAGCCTGTGAGAAGGCTTATAAGGTGTAGAGTTAGTGAGCTTCTAAGAGAGAGGTTATTGAAAGGTGAAGATGTTCGTTTGATGGAGTGTATGGGTATTAATGTTAGTGAGGTTCTTATTTCAGAGCTCGTTAGCAATATCTTAA
>JALWFJ010000072.1 GCA_027036495.1 Thermoproteales archaeon | reverse complement strand
GTAACATCATCTCTGGGACCATATCTGTCGAAAAGACACTCTAGCACAAAGTCCAAGACCACGTCGAAGCGACCCGAGGATGCTGGTGAACGAACATTTATGTTATCTAGGCAGGCACTATTTGACTTCAATATGAATATTCTCTTCATAGAGATACATTCATATGTTAAGAGAGTTAAATTTCTTAAAGAACTTAAAGCTAGAAGGTAGAGAACTCAGGAGCTTGCCACTTTAGGGAGTATGAAGGCTTACTGACTTGAGGATGAGGAGCTTGACGAGGAGGAGACTGGTCTACCAAGAGGCTCCTTCTTCTTTCTCTCCTCTTCAGGTCTAACCTTAAGTATCCCTAGGAATATTGCACAGTTTATACAGAGAGTCTTTGTTACCTGGTACCTTGGTATTATTGCTCCCTGTTTCTCAAGTTCTCTAGCCAGGTCTGGCGGTACTGGAGAGTACGTTGTCGTTACTCTAACTGCCTTGCTCCTAGGAACCATCTTTCCACAGTTCTCACAGTATACTACTGGCTCCTTTCCCTTGTCACCCTTATGTCTGCCTCTGTTCTTTCTTTTCTTTGGCACATGCTAGATGCATCTACACATATTTAAAAATTTGTTTAAGATACATCATTGAGAGAGGTTGTCGGGTTTCTCTCTCGGGATTATGTAGTCCTTTGGTGCTTTAGGGAATACCTCAAGATACTTTTTTAGCGCCTTAGGAACTCTCACAGTACCATCAGGCTCTTGATGGTTCTCTAGTATCGCTGTGATTGCCCGTGTTGTCGCTATGGCTGTGCTGTTCAGCGTGTGTACATATTCCCTCTTCATTCCCTTCCTCACAACCCTTATGTTCAGTCTGTATGACTGCCAGTCGGTGCAGTTACTGCAGGACACCATCTCTCTGTAAGTGCCCTGTGCAGGCATCCAAGCCTCCAAGTCATACTGCCTAGCCGCAGTTCTCCCCATCTCTCTAGGACACACTACGACTACCCTGTAAGGTATCTCTAGGCCTTGCCACAGCTCCTCAGCGTTTCTTATGAGAAACTCTTGCCACTTATCACTCTCTTCAGGTAAACAGAACACAAACTGCTCTACCTTGTGAAACTGATGTACTCGAAATATTCCTTTTAGGTCTCTGCTTCCAGCACTAGCCTCTCTTCTGAAACAGGGAGAGAAACCTGCAAGAAGCACTGGAAGCTCACTCTCTAGAAGCTCTCTGTTGGCTAAGTAACATGCGAGAGGATGCTCAGATGTCCCTATGAGGTACAGGTCCTCGTTCTCTATCTTATATATCGCGTCCTTAAGTGCCTCGAAATCTATGACTGAGGTTATGTATCTGTGTTTGAGCATGTATGGAGGTATCACTATCCTGAAACCTTTCTGGGACAGGAAATCCAGGGCATAGAGTGTAAGTGCCAGGTCTAGCCACACGATGTCGTCAAATATGTAGTAGAACCTTGAACCAGCAACTTCTCCAGCCTTCTCAGTGTCGCCAAGTTTTAGTACACGTTCAAGCATGTCTGCGTGACCTACAGGTCTCCAGTCAATAACCTCATACTCAACCTCGTGCCCCCATCTTCTTGTGTGCTCTAGAAAGGCCTCAAGGTGCTCTCTATACACCTTGGGTCTGCCCCAGTACCTTATAGGCACGGATTCGGCATCCTCTGGACAGAGCTCATAGACGTCTCTTCTTATTAGATTTGGTAGAGACCTTATGAGACTCTCTCGCTTTGTCTCAATCTCTCTCAGCTGCCTCTCATACTCCTCGATCTCTCTCAACTTCCTCTTCGCCTCCTCAATGAGTCTAAGCCTCTCTTCCTGGCTTCTACACTGTCTAATCTCTCTCGTCAGGACATTGTGCTCATGTCTTAGCTCGTCTACCTTTCTCTTCAGCTCTCTCCAAGTCTTGTCAATTATGAGAAAATTATCAACAAGTGATACATCATAACCACGTGCACGTAACATTCTCCTTACCTCATCTGGCTGCTCAAGCAGTGCCTGAAGTACAGACCACTGCGTCATTTGAGTCAAGAGTGGTCAGTAGGCGCTAAAAGTCATAATCTTCTCCCACTTCTACGTCATTGACGTATCCTCATCCTGCACGTGAGCGAGAAGCAACTCTTCGTTTCCTCTCGGCTCTTCGTCTCAGAGTTATACTTCTCATGAGCACGGCTATCACGCTCAGTATCTCTCTCACAAGAGAATCAACGTCTTGCGTGAAGTCGCGCTCTAGCACCAGCACTGGAGAGGCATGGTTTGGAAGCCACAGCTCTATGAAGAGCTTGTCCAGCTTGTTGACTACGTGTACATCTACTGCATGACCCTCTCCTGGTCTCTGTATCCTGACTCTGTACCTCAGACCATAGGGAAACGACACCTTCTCCACAAGGTAGCTTCCTCTGAGATCTAGCAGCTTATCAACTATTCTTCCAGTAATTATCTTTGCATCGACAGTGCCATGCTTCACGTTCAGTCTAGCGTCTCAAGTTCATGATCTAGCTTATAACGACTACAGATTCATCTGTTCTCTTCCTGTCACTTGACTTGACTAGGCTCAGAAGGAAGGCGAGAAGATCCCCTCGGAGTATGTCTCTGACCTCAGTGACTAGCCTGTAAGATGTGAGTATCGTGCCTACGAGAAGCAGCGCAGCTGATGCTCCTAGGAACCAGTTTAGCTGGAGCTCTGGCTTCACGACGATGTACGTGCTAAGTATGGCTACCCTCTCTGCAGTGTACGTACAGAACAGCATTGTCACCATGGAGCTCCCAGCCACATAGATTATTCCTACGATCTTCTTGTACCTCTCTGACAACTTCAGATACTCCCGCACAATGCTAAATAGCGAGTACGCAGTCAACGTTATTCCACAGCTCGACACAGCTACCACTACTGGAAGAATCAGCACACAGATGTTTGCTACTCCGGTAGCGAACAGCTGAGATAGAAAGACCACTAGTGCACAGAGCTCGCCAATTATTGCAGCTGCTGAGTGTACAATTAGGATCTTAAGATGAATCTCTACTCTCACTCTCGCTCAATCTTCAGGAAACTCTGGCAGTATATATGTGCACTGTTACGAAAACAATACAGCTTGGCAAGGTCAAAAGCATTTAAACCTACTGGAGACTAACAGTGGAGACTTTGAATGCAGGAGAAGAGCCGGGATGCTCCACAAATTATCATGCCACTAGTAATGTACAGGCATGCTTGTCCTAACTGTAATGGAACGATAACGTCTGACAGACTCTACCTCGGGCTGCCTTGTCACAGATGTCTCCCAGACGACCTTGTCTATCGTGTGAAGTCAGTCTCAGACTTGATACAGGTTCTTCACGAGCTTGGAACTCTGCGTGGACTCAGGCTACTTGAGAACTTCCTGGAGGAGTACAAGAAGTTCGAGGAGCTGTTTGAGAGAGCAGTTAACAGCAAGATGTGGGGAGCACAAAGACTCTGGGCTAGGAGACTAGTAAAAGGAAAGAGCTTCGCAATAATTGCACCCACAGGCAGTGGCAAGACAACCTTCGGCATCATAGCCTCGATCTATGTCGCCCTCAGAGGGGGCAAGGTCCTCTTTGTCTTACCCACGTCACTTCTCGCAGATCAGGTGTATAAGAAGGCTCTCGGATACGTCGCGAGACTTGGACTAAGCGATAAAGTGCGCGTAGTGACATACAACTCTCTCCTCTCGAGGACAGAGAGAGAAGAAAGTCTATCAAAGATACAGGAAGGGTCCTTTGACATACTAGTAGTGACTAACATGTTCTTATCCAGGTACTTTGATGTGCTCAAAAAACACAGGTTCAGCCTAGTATTTGTAGACGATGTAGACAGCGTGCTAAAAGCCTCAAGCAAGAACATTGACAGACTGCTTCTGCTACTTGGGGTTCCTGAGGAGGCCCTTCAGAGAGCTCTTAAGATAGTCGAGCTTCTGCGTGAGGCTAGAAGACTCAGAAGAGTTGGAGCAAGCGAGGAGAAGCTGGGGAAGATATTTGAGGAAGTTAGAAGACTGGAGGAGGAGATTCGAGACATCATCAAGACCGCGAAGATAGGAGTGCTAATAGCCTCGGGAGCGCTAGTTAAGGCTAGGAGAAGTAGTAGAATAAGACTTTTTCGAGAGTTTCTGGGATTTGAAACTGGAGGAAAAACCGAGGGTGTAAGAAACGTCGTTGACCTTTATACCAGACCTGAGAGAGACATCTTAGAGACTGTAGTCAAGCTAGTGAAGAGACTTGGAGATGGAGGAATAATCTATGTGCCCACAGACTTAGGAAAAGACTATGCCAAGAAGCTTGAGGAAGTTCTCAGTAGGGAGGGATTCAAAGTTCATGCCTATCTTAGACCAAGAAGAGGAGTACTGGACAGGTTCTCAGAGGGAAAGATAGACCTTCTGATAGGACTAGCAACAGCCAGGTCAGCACTCGTGCGAGGAATAGATCTTCCTCACAGAGTAAAGTACGTCATCTTCGCTGGTGTACCTAAGCTTAGGTTCAGGATAAACTTACAGGAGTTTGCTCCAGGAAAGTACATATCTCTGTTCCTGATGCTGAGAAGAGCACTCAGCAAGGAGGAAGCTCTCCAGGCTGAGCGAGTCATAGCGAGACTCCGAACGATACTGGGGATACAGGAACCAAGCCTTAAGAAAATAGTTGAGCATATAGAGCGAGGAGAGGAGGACAAGCTGACAGGCTTTGAGAAGTACGCAGCTAGCGTGATAAAAGCCGCAATAGAGCTAGCTCGCAAATACCTGACTGGACTTAGCAAGAACATCCTGGATAAGCTAGACGTCAAGATTGAGTACGAAGACGGGACCCTAATAGTAACCCTGCCTGACACCACGACGTACATCCAGGGTAGCGGCAGAACCTCGAGAATGTATGCGGGTGGAGTAACGAGAGGAATTTCCATAGTGGTTGTGGACGACGAGAAGGTGTTTCAAGCACTGGTAAACGACTTGAAGTACAGGATTGAGGACCTTGAGTTCAGGAACGTAACCGAGGTTAACCTAGACGAGCTGATAAGAGAGATCAATGAGGAGCGTGAACGTGTAAAGAAGATCCTGCGAGGTGAGATCAAAGTCTCAGCAATGCCAGAGCTACTGAGAACCGTGCTCATAGTCGTTGAGTCACCAACAAAGGCTAGAACAATAGCGGGCTTCTTTGGCAGACCCTCGCTTCGAGTAGTTGGAAACCTTCAAGTCTATGAGGCATCGCTTGGCAACATGCTGGTACTAGTCACAGCCACAAGAGGACACATGTGGGAGCTTGTGCCGGAGACTCCAGAGGAGGATCTAGAGTATATAGCAAAGACTACCCGCCTAGTAACACATGATGCGCCAGAGGACTACTTTGGAGTGCTGAAGATAGGAAACCTGTTTGTACCAGTATACAACACGTTGAAGAAATGTCCAAGATGCGGAGAGTCGTACAGTCACGATATAGCTATCTGTCAGCGATGCGGCACCCCGCTAGTAGGGTCAGACCCGGTGATACAGGCACTACGCGACTTAGCAAGCGAGGTTGACTTGGTACTCATTGGGACTGACCCCGACTCTGAGGGAGAGAAGATTGCATGGGACGTCTACGTGATGCTGAGACCATATGTGCAGGAGATAGGAAGAATAGAGTTTCACGAGGTCACGAAGAGAGCAATACTGGAAGCAATAAGCAATCCTCTGAGTGGAGTCAGGAGAGAGATGGTGATGGCTCAGATCATCAGGAGAGTTGAAGATAGATGGCTAGGATTTGGACTAAGTCAGAAGCTCTGGAAAGCCTCTCCGCTGCTCTTTGGTAGACTAATTAAGACGCTGTCGGCAGGTAGAGTACAGACACCAGTCCTTGGATGGATAATAAAGAGATATAGTCAGTCCAGAAAAGAGCAAGTATACTCTGCCAGGGTCAAACTTGAGAACGGGCTAGAGATAGATCTAGAGATTCCAACTGAGAAGAAGGCCCTCGTGAAGGACGTCTCTGCCAAGAGAGCAAGAGTTATCATAGAGCCAATAGTTGAGGACCTCGAAGAGACAGTTAATCCACCACCACCATACACGACCGATACACTGCTACGAGACGCAGCAACTAGGCTCAGGATAAGCGTAGAGGAGGCAATGAGCATTGCCCAAGAACTCTTCGAGTCTGGACTAATAACATACCACAGAACGGACAGCACGAGAGTATCCGCTGCAGGAATAGCCATAGCGAGAGAGTACATAGCTAAGAACTACGGCGAGCAAGAGTTCGTTCCTAGGCAGTGGATAATTGGTGGACACATTGGTGCACATGAGTGTATCAGGCCAACTAGGCCAATAGATGTTGAGGAGCTCAGAGCACTAGTGGTGAGCGGAGTCATCCAGGTGGCGATAAGACTCACACCTAGACACTTAGCAATGTACGATCTGATATTCAGGAGATTCATCGCAAGCCAGATGAGACCTGCAAGGGTCAGAAAGTCAAAGTACAGGATTGTCGTGACGACAGAGGATGGCTCCGAGAGACACGAGATCGAGATCGAGCGCATCACAGATATAGTAGAGGAAGGATTTCTCAGAGCATATAGGACGGTAGATGTTGGGCTTAGACTCCCTGCAGGAGTCTACAGAGTAGACGAGATCCTAGGTAAAGTAAGGAGAATACCAAAGGTCAAGCCTATGACCGAGGGAGAGGTCGTGTCGGAGATGAAGCAGAAAGGCATAGGCAGACCCTCCACATATGCAAGAATAGTCGATGTCATACTCAGAAGAAGATACGCGCTAACTGTAGGAAAAACACGATACCTAATTCCAACAAGAAAGGGCATAAAGGTATACTACTTCCTCACAGGAGACTCAACGGCAAGAGAGCTATTACTTCGAACACGAAAAAAGGAGGAGCAGACAAAGGTGCTAGAGATTGAGAGAATACTACCAGAGCTGGGAAGATACAGAGAGCTAGTCTCTGAGGAGAGAACAAGACTCGTACAACAGCTAATGGACGAGGTAGAAGTTGGAGAGAAAGACTACCTGGCCGTGCTCAACGACCTATTTAGAGAGGCCAGAGAGTATGGACTATTCGAGAAGATAAACGTAGAGGCTCTCAGATCCTTATCAACACAGACATAGAAGGACCTAGCAGTCAGACCCCGTCGTACTCTTCATCAAGTTCGAGCACCCTTGACTCATCATCCCTCCATCTCCCCTCCTAGTCCTTTACCTCACTCTCTTCGAGAACGCAGCATTTTTGGAGCATTTAGTTGCTGAATAATCTCTCTAGCTTCTTTGCCTGACTTAGCACGTGCGACTATGGTCAGTTCTTCTAGTCTGTAGAGTCTCCCACAATAGGGGCATACATGTGTTTTAGCTGTAGCCCTCATTGCTGAGGCTCTCCCACACTGAGGACATCTTACCACGAGGTATTCAACCATGCTACCGTTCTATTTCCTAGTTCCTAGTTAAAGAAATCTTAAACCCTTGAATAAGTAAGGAAGTTTCAGAGGTATGCTCACTGTGGAGGAGGAGGTTGTTAATGTTGAGGGAAAGGAGCTAAGATTTTACAGGGTTAGATGCACAAAGTGTGGAAGAATATTGGCGTACTACGCAAAGAGAGAACTTGCTGAGTATCACGCGAAGTACTGGCTTAAGTGCTGTGACTAGGATATCCATACATCTGTTTTATGGGGCAGAGCCTCGGCACTAGTGCCATTATAACTGCCTGCCGCACGAGCTCAGACCTAGTGTATCTGTTCTCAGTTAGGTACGATATGAAACCGCCCTTCTCTCCGATGCTCTCAATGCCTGACAGTGACTCAGCAATGCACTCGAGCTCGATGCCCTCGCCCCATATTCTTCTTGTGACCTCTGGTGGAAGCTCAAACGCTGGACTTAGACCAAGACTCAGCTTCTTGTCTCTATCTGCTATGACCGCTACAGTCAGGTCCACTATCCTGTTCAGAATTGGGACATACATTAGTCCGGACTCAACTCCAACACTCTGCTCGGCCTCTGGAGCAGCCTCTAGCGCTCTCATTGCCCTAGTAAGAGCTCCTCTCACAGTCTCCTCCAGAGAGAGAGGCTGTCTTGAGACACCAGACTCAACCTCTACAGGGACAGCCTCAATGCCTATGCCGAAGAACTCGTAGGCTCTGACTACTCCCTCAATCTTTGCAGGATTACGTGAGCCAATGGCGACCTTCATACAGTGAGTAGACTATTGTTCTTCTCTGAAATTAGTGTTACCTTTACAGGAGACTACTCTCACAGTTTACTAAGAAGCTTGTCCCTAAGTTCATCTATGTCCTTAACTATGATTGAGACAACCTCCTTCAAGACCTCCACTGGGTCTCTACTCCTAGTCTTTAACCGGAACTTCACGTTCTGCAGGAGAGGATGATCTACATCATACATGGCGTACTCAACGTCAGGGTGCTTGAGAAGATACTCTACAAGAGGAGCAAAGAGAGTATGTGTTTCACCTTTCACAGCAAGTTCAAGGTAGTTCTTCTCATACTTGAGCACACTTACCTGCAATGGCATGCGTTAGTGCTAAATTACGAACATTTTTAAAGACTAGTCTCCATTCTCTGTGGCATTGTTCTCGGACCTCCTCACCACGACCACACCACTACCAATCAGCGTCTCTCTGAGCTCATTAACGCTCTCCTCACTCCTCTCTTCATGTTTCTGCTGCTCGGCTTGCCTTCTTAAGGACTCAAGTATCTCTGGGCTATCTCTTATCTTCCTGACAAGCTCCTTGACCTCTCTGTAAGCTTCATCGTAGCTGCGTGCTAGCACTACGAGATTCCTGTCTTCTGTGACATATCTCCTCAATATGCCTAGCGTCTCAAGCTCTATCACTGCCTCATCTGGATTCTCGTCAAACACTGTACACCACATTGCGATTATTCTCTTGGCTTGTGGTGTGATGTCCATATCCATCATCTCTCTGTATATTCTCGATACCTGCTCAATGACCTCAAGTATCTCTGATAGTTCTGCGTCTGTCCTGATCTTGCCTCCCCTGAGCAGCTCTACCTTGTGTCCAAGCAGCTCAAGCACCTTGAATGCGACGTCGAGCGGTATTGCTGCCTCGATTTTGGCATAGTCTAGTATTACTCTCACATCATATGTTGCTAATCCTCGTTCCTTCCTGTACATCTCCTTTATGGTCTTTGCTATCTTCTTGATCTCTGACAGCGCTACTGCTATCTCTGCTGGATCTCCGACGAGGGTCAGCTCGACTACTCTTCCAGCACGTGTCCGTGCATAGAGCTGAAATGTCTTTATCTTCCTTGTAACGAGGTCGAGAAATCTCAGAGCCTCCTCTGACGAGTTGAAGGCCACCGTTATGACCTTGTAGTAGTACTTTCTACTTCTCATGAAGCAACACGCGCCTCAGTCTACTACGGGAGTCTTGCGCTTAAGAACCATTCCACAGACTGGGCACTGTAGCTTGCTTCCTCTCTTCCTAGTCTCGACTCTGCATACGGGACAGAGAGCGTATACTACCCCTAGGTTGGGGCCTCTTATAGAGAGCAGGTAAGGAGGACCGCTCCTTGATATGATCCTAGCCTTAACCACGTCGCCTACACCGACAATATCTCGCAAGGTGGGACAGTACGTCTCAGATGCTTGAGATACGTGAAGTAGACCTGTAAAAGCATGTTTGAGAGGCATAATCTCTCTCTTATCTTCTCTCCATACACCAAGGAGCTTCACTACCGCGACCTTCTCGTTAAGTATTGAGACAACTTGTCCGTATACGATCAAGCCTTGTCTCAGTATGTTTGCAGCCTTAAGAGGCTCAACATATATGTCGTGAGACCTAACGTTTCTCACAACCTTTCCAACAACACAGGCTCTTACAGATCCGTCAATGTCCGCATACGTGTTTGCTCCGGGAACAAACTCCTCAATTACGCAGATCCTGTCACCAGGAATGACAAGCTCATCACTGCTCATACATCTCTATAAGGGATACGAAGAGTAGTATTGCTCATTTAAACCTATTTAGTGAGGAAGGGAAGTTTCAAAAACACTTAGGCTCAGTGGTAGGGAGAGCTATGATTAACTGGGTCAAGTCGAGTCAGCCTAGAAAGCAGAGAAAGGCATACTTCAATGCGCCACTTCACAAGAGACACAAGTTCGTGACAGCACCACTCTCAAAGGAGCTTCAGAGACAGCTAGGCATAAAGAGATTGCCTGTGAGAAAAGGAGACACTGTCCTGATAGTCAGAGGCGACTTCAAGGGAATAAAGGGGAAGGTAGTTAAGGTTGACCTGAACAGAGTCAGGATATACGTCGAGGGAGCAACTATCAGGAAGGCAAGCGGGGAGACCGTCTACTACCCGATCCATCCATCAAAGGTCGTGATAGTTGAGCTTGATCTCTCTGACCCGAGGAGAAAGGAGATTATTGAGAAGATAAGGAGAGCGAGAGAGCAGTTCCTAAAGAGGCTGCAAGAGGCGAAGCAACAGAGACTTAGAACAGTGCTTCCGCGATCAGCACAGGGAGCATCTTCAAGCTAGCCTAGACTGCTGTGAGGTCAGGCGAGCTCTCTCTCATACCTAGATCTTCTTCGTACATATTCGTCATATGTGTATATAGGCTTAGCGGGAGATCCTACAACGACCGTGAAGGGAGGCACATCCCTTGTAACGACGCTTCCCGCACCAACAACAGCGTTCTCCCCCACTGTAACTCCTGGAAGAATAACGCTTCCTGCACCTAGGACTGCTCCCTTCTTGATCACTACAGGCACTATCTTGCTGCTTGGAGGATACTTGTCATTCGATATTACTACATAGGGTCCGATAAACACGTTGTCCTCAATTATGACTTCACGTGGTATATACACTCCCGACTGAATGTTGACGTTAGAGCCTATGCTTACTCTACCCTCAATCACCGTGTTGCTCCCTATCCTGGTGTTGTTCCCTATTGTCGTCTCCTCCCTTACAAGAACGTTGTGTCCAAGCTCACAGTTGTCTCCTATGTTAACGAGCTCGTAGATCACACAGTTTGTCCTTATCACACAGTTTTCACCAATGTTGCATCCATCGCTAAGGAGGTCAAGCATCTGGATACTCTTCTCGTCTGAGGCGTAGAAGCTCCTCTGAATTTCTAGGAGCTTCCTCCTTGAAGGGAATCCCACAACTGAGCCGCTCATTATTATTGTTCCTCTACCAATACTTGATGGGCCAAGCAGTGTTACGTCACCTATGAGAAGGACGGAACTTATCTTCGCTCTCGGAGATACAAACCTCATCAACTATGAGACAGATACTTGCTGTTTATCGTTTAAGCATACATCTTTAAGCTCGAGCTAGTAGCAGACCTATGGTCAAGCTGAGAGAAGAGCTACTTGAAGAGCTACTGAGCCTCGTGAGGTCGCTTGATCCAAGAGTAGTTGTTGGTCCTCGAATTGGAGAGGATGCCTCAGTCATAGACTCCACCGGAATCAGGTACATCGTAACGCACACAGACCCAATAACAGGTGCATGCGAGTACCTGGGGTGGCTCGCTGTAGTTGTCCCGTCAAACGATGTTGCCGTTGAGGGAGGCGTACCTAGGTGGTGCGAGATTGCTCTCTTGCTGCCAGAGGGCATGGATGATGACTCTCTGAGGAAGATGTTTCTCCAGATAAAGGAGGCATCGACGGACATCGGAGTCTCAGTAATAGGAGGACACACTGAGTACACGCCGGGCATAACAAGACCGGTAGCAGTGTCTACGTGCATAGGAGTCACCGATCACTATGTCACCACAAGAGGTGCATCTCCAGGAGAGCTGGTAGTTATCGTGAAGAGTCCAGCCATAGAGGCTGCGCTTGTACTCGCATCGGATCTCAGAGATAAGCTGCTTGAGTCTGGAGTAAGTGAGAGGGACCTCAGAAAGATCGTGTTCCTGAGAAAGGAGCTCTCATTAGTCAGAGAGGCTCTGCTAGTAAGAGACCTTGTATCGACGATGCATGATCCTACAGAAGGCGGAGTCCTGCAGGGAGTGTACGAGATTGCAAGAGCCTCAAACGCGCTGATTGAGGTCTGGCTTAGCGAGATCAAGGTTAGACCAGAGGTTAAGCAGGTTCTAGAGGTCTTTGGTGTGGATCCACTAAGGGCGCTCAGCTCTGGGACCTTGATACTCACTGTTCGTCCTGAGAATCTTGACGAGACGCTGAGCAGACTTAGAAGAGTGACAGACGAGGTGTTCATTGCTGGAAGAGTTCTAGAGAAGACAGAGAGACCTTACGTAATTGTGAAGGAGAAGGAAGGAGGAAGAGAGAAGTACAGAATTGAGAGACAGGTACCTGACGAGATTATGCTTCTCTGGTCGAGGCTCTTGAAGACCTAGCTAGCGAAGTTAAAGAGTAGCTTAATTTAGGGTAGTTGAGAGAGTAACTACATGTCCGTTCCGGTCGAGATGCTAGAAGACATTCTCCGTGCAGTAATGTCTCTCACAGGCATGATCGATGAGCTCAAGAAGATGTTCGCAGCTCTACAGGACTCCGTCAGCGCTAACATTAATGAGCTAAAGTCAAGCATCACAAACATACAGTCACAGCTAGCGGAGCTCAGACAGAGCACGCAGAAAACCTCGCTCAGCGACAGGGAGCAGAGACTAATTATGGAGCTAGTAAATGCTGGGCGTATCGTCAGTAGTCACGTGTACAGGCTTGAGACGATGCTTACTGCACATAGAGAGTTCATATTAAAGATTAGCGACTCCTTGTCCTCAATAGTGAACCAGCTGGCTTCAAGTCTAAACGAGTTTAAAGATGTTAAGTCACTTCTATTATTAACATCGAAAGATCTAACAGATAAGATAGGACTTATTTTATCTGAAATCTCTAAATGCAGAGAGGACGTCACAGTGCTACTTGAGGAGTTAAAACTAGACATAAGATCACTGAGAGAATCTATTGAGTCTCTAAAGGAAATACTAACTACTACCTTATCAAAGAGCTAATTGATAAGGATCATAGTTAAACAAAACTAATATATACCTCTCGAACGAGATCAAGCCGAGGATGTCGTTTTTAAGAGGCAGGAAGCCTGATCTTGATGCATTATTGAGCAGCCTAGCTCAGAGACTGGACGAGCTCTATAAGCAGCTTACGGCTCAGTCGGCAACGATCACCGACTTACTTAATAGAGTGAGCGTTCTCTCTAAGCTCACAGAGTCGATAGTAGACTCATCTAGACGAAGCGATAAGGCGCTGCAGGACCTGGTCAAGCTAGCTAATGATCTTGCGAGAGACCTTGAGACTAGACTGACCAACTTGTCATCTCTCGTAGAGAAGTTCAAGAGCGAGATTGCCAGTCTGAGCTCAACGATAAAGGATCTATACAGTAAGCTGACGGCAGCAGCTGGCGAGCTCTCTCAACATGCGAAGAACATAGAGACTCTATTCAGCAACATAAGAAGCTCGCTTGATCCTCTTGCAAGAGGCTTCGAGAATCTCTCACAGAAGATCTTGGAGGCACATGCACGTATGGATCAGTTTGCCGACAGTGTGACGAGAGTAGCAAACATCGCAGATAGCTTGAGACAGACATTGAACGATCTACTGAACAAGTACAGCGAGATTGAGGAGAAATCACGCAGGGTTGCTGAGAGAGAGGCTGAGGTCAAGGTAAAGGAGGAGGAGCTTGCACGAGAGAGAGAGCTAATAGAGGACTACAAGAAGAAGCTAGAGGAGCTAGAGCGTAGACTAGCTGAAGCATGGCCCTCAATAAGTGAGCTCGCAAAGCTTGCACAACAAGCCTCTCAGCACATCGCACACTTTGAGGAACTTCTGTCAAGGATCGTAGACAGGGAGAGAGAGCTCTCAGAGAAGGAGGCTAAGCTGAGAGAGTGGGAAGCTAATCTGAAAGCTCTCGAGAGAAGGCTAGAGATAGAGGCTGCTCGTCTAGAGACAGAGAGTGCACGAGTAAAGGAGCTGTTAAAGCGTGAGACTGAGATCAAGGCTAGGCTCGAGGAGCTTCTGAAGAGAGAGCGTGAGCTTGTGGAGAAGGAGATACTTCTTCGAAGAAGAGAAGAGGAGCTGAGAGCGCTTGAGTCTAGGCTCAACGAGAGAAAGAGCATGTTAGACAAGTTAGAACAGGAAATTAGACTGAAGGAGGAGAGGTTACGTAAGCTAGAGGAGGAGATTAATCAGAGAAGGAGAGAGCTCATAGAGAAGATAGAGCCACTAATGAACAAGCTGATTGAGGAAGAGAAGAAGATGATTGAGTGGGAACGTAAGCTCCTAGAGAAGGAGAGAGAGCTTGTAAATTACCAGAGAGCACTTGTAGTCAAGGAGAGTGCTCTAGTCGAGCTGAGGGAAAGAATACTCCAGGAGAAGCAGGAGCTAGAGAAGTTGAAGGCGTATGTGCGTGAGCTGGAAAGGGAGAGAGATGAGCTGAAGAGGAGACTCCAGGAGCTAGAGAGAAAGTTAGGTGGCGGCTCAGGTAGGTCATAAGGTTCCAATACTTGCAATTATCAGCTGTAGTAGCAGTAAGATTAGCGATGTCATCGATATAGCGGAAGATGTGTATGCAAGTGCAAGATTGAGCTTGCCTTCAAACTCTTCTACATAGTTTATGGCTGTGTCGACTATGCTCTCAGCCTCCCTTCTCGCAATTAAGCTGAGCATTAGGCTAAGTACAATCATTACCGGGCATGACAAGACAACAAAGTTCTCGAAGTTGCCTGAAGCCACAGACAAGAACGCATCTATCAGACATGTGACTCCAGAGATAGTTAGTGCTAGAGAGTACACAGCGATCATCAATGTCACTATTGATATTACTAGGGCAACAATAACTAGCTTTGACATAGCCTAACAAGCTCTCGCAGTCTAGATAACACGAACTCTCTGCCAAGCACAGCCATGTAAGGTGCAATCCTAGGTCCACTATCTCTGCCAAAGAACGCTATGTAGAGTACGCGAAAGAACTCACGCTCAACGCTCCTATTCTCTTTTGGTATGCTCTTCATAGCTTCCTTAATTGCCTCGTCACTCCAGTCTTGAAGAGTCTCTAGTCTCTCGATTAACATCTTTATCTTCTCGATTACGGTCTTTGAGACGTCTCTAAGCCTGTCCTGTGGTATGACGTCCACAACCTTTATCCTGTACTGCTCGGGTGCGTACTTGTTAACCCAGTTTCTTGCTCTCAGAAGTCTAGACTTCAGTCTCTCTAGACTGTACTCGTCTAAGTCTCTCGTTAGTAGCTTAGTCATCCTGAGTCTCTTAATGGCATGCTCAAGAAGAAGATCAATGTTGTCTGTCTCTGGAAGGGTCTGTACAAGCGCAACAGCATGAAGATATGGTAGCTGAAATGGCGGCTCTCTCGGCAGAGGCTTAAGCTGAGCATACTCGTAGCTCTTCTTTACTACGTCAATGTACTCTCTCTCTGCTGGACTAGGCTCCTCAATCTCGTAGTATATTCTCTCGGCACGATCATACTGGTCGACGTATGTGTATACGTTCTCGAGTCCCAGGACCACTCTCTTATGTGGATCATGTACAAGGTAGTGGTATCTGAGCACTTCTGGCTCAGCAACTTCTAGCCACTCTCTTGGCGTGAAGCCTATGAAGTCGCTGCTGCCCATATCTCCGACATCTCTTCCTCCCTTAACGTATCCAACCCACTCATACCACTCTCCTACAGGCGGATCAATATTGAACACCGCTCTTGCTAGTTCACTTGCAGAGTCTCTTGATCCACCAGGAGTTGCATGATCCTTGCCATATGGCTCAAAGTCCACGTTCAATACATACCAGATGGCTACCCACTCTATTCTCCAGGGAAGCTTTCCCTCACGTATACTGCTCTTTCCTTCGTACCCACACTCGCATCGGTACGCTACGTAGTCTCTATCTACATCTATCTCTATGACTTTTGCATGTCCAACTCTTCCGCAGGATCTGCATATGGGCTCGAAGGGTATGTAGTCCTGCGGGTACGGATTTCTACTTCTATATCTATTTAAGACCTGAATTACTTGTAGTCTCCTCTCTATGGCCATCTTTATGAAGTGTCGCATCTTGTCAGACTCTCTGTAGAGCTGACCTGTCGTGACGACCGTTATCTCATGTGCAAACTCACCTAGATACTTGCCAAAGTCCTCCCAGTAGTGCTCAACCCAGGATGAGTGACAGCCATATGGGTCTGGTACTCTCTCTAGAGGCCAGTCGACGTACCTTCTAGCAGCCTCTCTGTCTCTAAACTCTGCAAGCTGACGCTCCTTACCCTTCCATGGATCTACCGTGTACAGTGTCAGGTACTGCTTGACGCGGATCCCATAGTTCTGCTCCAGTATCCTCCTAATGACGTCGTTCATAACTACCTCTCCTCTGAGCCTGCCAACATGCTGTAATCCTGACACACTCAGGCCACCGTTTATCACGCAGACTCCCCTCTCTCTGCATCTCCTAGCTACTTGCTCTGCAATCTGCTCAGCCCAGTGTCTCCTCAGCGTCTGGACAGAGTACATTGACAGGGTTAGGCGTCCTAAGGGGTATATCTATTTTGAAGGTTAGCCTGTTATATCCTGAGGACAGGTGCTACATTGAATGGTGTATGAGAGAGATTCTGTTTACTTCCTGTCTGCTGCTCCTCATAGCTGTAACATGCGTCGCATTTGCTCAGGAGATTCCTACTAAGGATGTGCTACAGGTGAGAGTAAGCAGTGGCTCTGTGAGCTTCCTGAAGACAATAATAATGAACAACAAGACGTACACGCTGAGGCTCTGTGGTTTCAAGCCTAGATCCATAGTGAAGATAGAGCTCTCAAACTACTCAAGCTATGGTATAGGCAGAGTCCTCTACCTGACATTTACTGGTAAGACAAGAATTGCCACCTTGCTCAAGTATGTGCCTTGGAGCGTTAGTCTTAGAGTGCCATCTGATGCGCTCTGTATACTGGTAGAGATAGCTAGGAGACCGCCAAACGCCATGTTGAGACCGCTAGGAAACATAACGCTCAGGTACGAGGTAGTTAACAGCAACGTCACTATAGATAGTGAGGTTGTGCCAGATACAGCCGTAATTGGAGACCACATAGCGAGACTATCGCATGTTGACGTGTGTCTGCTCAGCCTCGCCCCAGTGAAGATACTCCTAGACACCAAGCAGTATGTAGCTCTGATCAGAAACGACACTGTGATACTAAATGGATACCTGCTATACAGACAGTGTCTACGTAGCTACTCGTTCCCACTGAGATTCAAGGTCATTGGGGCAGCCACTGTGCAGGTCACGGCATATTACGGTGTACCACTGGGTACGCATAGAAAGAGTGAGACAGTGACGGTAAGACTGAGCCCAGAGGAGGCAAAGACTTGCACAAATGTTCGACTATGTAACTCAACTTACTGTGGCCCAAGCGTGAGAGTGAAGCTTGGAGGTTACTTGATAGTGTCAGTGAGTGGCATAGCACTGACAAGACTGAGACTAGACTCCGCATTTAGCAAGATCCTGACCTTGACCTTGCCGGGCCTAGTACCCTCCGAGGACATAAAGCTGGTAGACGAAGATGGACACATTCTAAACAAGACAGACATAGATGTTGTGCTGAGAGGACTAATAACTACAAGTCTCACAAGGGGGACCTGCATACCTAGAGGAACTTACATGATCATAATGAGACTATACAACAAGACGTACAGCATAGGTAGAGAGAGCATTGGCGAGAGAACGCTCATTCAGCTTCCAGTGAGAATGTACCTAGTAAAGCTTGCTGGGAAAATGAACATACGTAGAGTAGTATTTTTCGTAAAAGATCTTAAGATAGTGAACCCAAGAGTCATACTACTACCTCCAGATACAAGTCCACAAGATCTCAAAGTTCTAGTCACCACGAGCATGGGAAGCGTAGAGACTTGGTTCAACGTAGTGAATAACACAATAATTGTGGACTCATGCATAGCAAGAGTCAAGTTCTATGCTGACGACTACCTAGGATTCTCTCTAGACAATGCTGAGATAGTATTGACACACGGAGAATACAGGTATGTATGTACAGCAGCTACGCCGTGTCTCCTACCATGCGGCAACTACGTTGTGCAGGTTCAGCTAGGTAGCAAGACACTGTACATGGGAGAGATAGAGATAGGGCCTAGGACAAGACAGGTGACGCTGAGGTTACAGCTCCTATCTTCAAGATCTGTTGAGCTACTCACGTACGTGGCTGCTATAGCTGGTGTTGTTGTTATTGTTGCTGGAGTATCGAGGTTTAGCAGGAGGTCACGTGGAGAGGATGAGGCTGAGATAATCGAGATTCAGTGATCGAGGGCTTAATCATCTGATCATTTGCGAACTACCTCATCATTCCTCAGTGTAGTCTAGTAGCTATCTTCTCCTATAAAGCTTCCTGTATTCGTATGCTGCCTTAAGTAGGCCAACAAATATTGGATGAGGTCTAAGTGGTCTACTTCTAAACTCAGGATGAAACTGTGTGCCAACAAAGAATGGATAGTCTCTGAGCTCAAATATCTCCACTATTCTATGGGGGACATCTGCTCTATATCCTGAGAATATCATTCCCGCTCTCTCAAACATCTCTATGTATCTCTCGTTGACTATGTATCTGTGCCTATGCCTCTCGTACACCATCGTTGTACCATATAGCTTATGTGCAAGAGTGCCCTCAACTATTCTGACGGGCTTGTTTCCTAGGATCATTGTTCCACCAAACCTGTCTAGTGACCTCTGCTCAGGAGCGAGGTCAACTACTGGGTGAGGCGTGTTAGGGTTGATCTCCGTGGTATTGGCATCTCTTAGTCCTAAGACGTTTCTTGCAAACTCCACGACTGCTAGCTGCATGCCGAAGCATATTCCGAGGAATGGCATCTTTCTCTCACGTGCCCATTTTATTACTCTCACCTTGCCTTCTGCTCCTCTCGTTCCAAAACCTGGAAGAACTATCACACAGTCGACCTGGTCGAGTATGGTCTCGTCAAGCTCGCCTCTTTCAACCTTCTCCGTATCTATCCATACCAAGTTAGGCTTTAGTCTCAGCTTTGCACCTGCATGGTTAAGCGCCTCAATTATGCTGAGGTAAGAGTCTCTTAACTTAACGTACTTTCCGCAGAGACCAATAAGGACCTCGTCAGCGGGATTTGTTAGGAAGCTTATGAACTCGTTCCAGCTTGTATAGTCAGGTCTCCTAAACTCAAGCTTGAGTCTCCTAACCAAGTAGTCTCCAAGCCCCTCCTCCTCAAGTATTAGAGGAATCCTGTATATTGTGTCCACATAAGGTGCAGTGAAGACCGCCTTTACAGGAACGTTCGTAAAGAGCGCTATCTTTGTCTTAGTGCTCTCGTCTAGCCACGTTCTACATCTTGCAATTATAACGTCGGGCTGAATTCCTATTCTTCGAAGCTCAACCACACTATGCTGAAGAGGCTTAGTTTTAGGCTCACCCGTGGTCTCAATGACGGGAACAAGAGCAACATGGACAAAGACCGTGTCGTCAAACCCCTCCTCGAGTCTCATCTGCCTTATCGCCTCGAGAAACGGTAGACCTTCGTAGTCTCCAACTGTCCCACCGATCTCAACTACCCCAATCTCCGCATTAGAACGCTCAACTACGGACCTTATCTCTCTCTTTATCTCATCAGTTACGTGCGGTATTAGCTGAACAGTCTCTCCGAGATACTTTCCTAGTCTCTCGTCCGTTATCACCTTGAGGTAGACCTTTCCTGACGTTATGTTGTGGTCCTTTGATAGCTCAACATCAAGAAACCTCTCGTAGTGTCCCAAGTCTAGATCCGTCTCTCCACCATCAGCAGTAACGAAGACCTCTCCATGCTGATATGGGTTCATTGTCCCTGCATCTACGTTAAAGTAAGGATCAATCTTTATGGTGGTGACTCTGTACTGTCTAGCACTGAGTATCTTCGCTATAGATGCCGTGATCACGCCTTTTCCAATGCTGCTAAGCACGCCACCAGTGACAAAGATATATTTCGGCATGTAGTTCAGAGCAAGAGTCACTTAATTACTCTTTTCTTGCTCACCTCTAGCTACGTGTTCAAGGAGCTGCTCAAGGAGCACCCTCCTTCTCTCAGTCTTCATGTACAGCATGTTCACTCTGTGCTCTATCTCAGTTAGCTCACGAAGAAGCTCTAACACTTTCCTTATGAAACTACTTGCAGGTACCCTGCTCATGGTCCACACAATCAGAGACCTAGCGTATCCTCAGCGCACTAGACACGACTTTCCAGATCTTATTCACGAACGTGTTTATGCTCTTCGTCATGTTTATGTTTATGTTGCCTATGCTTGTCGAGAGACCCTTTATGACACCGCTAACTATGGATAGCAGTGCTATCAGCACGGCTATCGACACAGCAATGAGTATTATCTCCTCTAGTATGAGACTGCCACGCTTGCTCCACCTCAACCTCTAGTCACCACGTATATGTCCAGTATACATATCAAGGAGCTTACGTTCAAGATAACGTGCAACTCTGTAAGTAACATATGACCAGAATGCGATAGATGATGCAAGATAGGTGAGGTATAGCAAAGTCCTACAAGATGTAGGTATCAGAGACGTAGCGATAACTCTCACTACGTGTCCTAGATAAGCTATCAGAGAGAGCAGAAGGCAGGGAATTACTATGGTCATTATCAGCATGATGCTAGGGCTCCTAGACATGAGACCGCTACAGCAACTAGGCAAGAGACTATAAACAGTAGCGTTATCTTGTTGACAACCTTGTACTCCGTGTCTGCTCCTGAGAGCACAACTAGTCTGACAAGCGTCGTTGCAGCGTTAGGACTTAGGTTAGGCTCCAGCTTTCCTGAAACGCACCTTATTGGCCTATCAACACCAAGTCTACCAGATGCAAGTACTCTGCCACGCGTAGATGCTAGTATCAGCAGACCATTGACTATGTATGGCATTGATGTCAGTACAACCTCCAGGTAGAGACCAAATGCGCAAGCTATGCCTCCAAGGAGGGCACCTGTCAGGTAGCTACCAACATTTCCATTAAGGACACGTGCTGGATACTTGTTGTACAGGAGGAGAGGCAAGTACTGTGCAAGTATTATCGGCATGAAGAGTGCGCTCTGTATTGAGCCTCTGACTAAGAGGCACAATGTCAGTGTAGCTAGTATGATGCACGTAGATGATGGTACAATGCCATTCATGACGTCAAGCATGTTGACGGCGTTTGAGAATATCAGTATCGTCAGTATGGCCAGTATCTCTACCAGAGTCTTTGAGTATATCTTGCCTATGAAGGAGATATAGCAGCTTGGACATAACAACAGTGCTACCACTGCCGCTACGACCAGAGATGCTACGACTCTTACAGCTGGACTAAGCCCCACAAGATCGTCAGCTAGCCCAACAGCTCCAAGAGCCAGCGCAGGAACATATATCTCGAGAATTCTACAGGTCAAGCCCCTGAGCAGGCAGAGCACACAGAGTACTAGTATGGAGGACACTAGCAAACAGAGACCTCCTACCTTGGGTATCTTCACGGGAACTGGTTTATGAACATCTAGCGTGAGCAGCGACTCAGACTTGGTGCTTGCTACAAGACGCACAGTGATGTACGAGGATGCAAGAGCAATGAGAGAGAGCAGTAATGTCTCTAAGGCTAGATGCACCTAGGAAGTCTCCTCACTCTAGATTTAAGCTTCCCTGCGACGTAAGAGAGGAGAATCGGCAAGACTACAGTCGCGTCGGAGAATACGAATGCCGTTCTCGCGTTTGGCTTGATTTTTCTCCAAGAGACTGCTTCTCTTGGTCTAGCACCACTGAGGGAGCCATCCCACTCAACTGCCGTGGTAATGTAGATAGCGTAGTCTAGCCCATCCTTGAACTGTGCCCACCAGATGAGGTGATGCTTGCTTATACCTCCACCAACTATTATCCCTCCAAGCTTACGCGACTCATACACTATGTTCATCAGCTCTCTCTCGTCCTCAAGCACGTCAATCGTCACCGTAGCTTCTCCTCTTGCTCTCTGAGCCTCATTAAACATCAGTATAGCCGTTCCAAGAGCACCGTCGACGAAGCCTGGAACGTAGATCGGCGTCTCTGCATCATAGGCTGCCCTCAATATGGAGCATGAGTCTGCAAGCTTACTGCCAATATGCCAGAGAAGCTCCCTGACCTTTAGCCTTATCTTACCTCGTTTAGTGACTAGCTCAGTTAGCGCCTCAAAGACGGTCTTCTCGACAGGTACTCCGTAGTGGTCTGTGCGTACGATTATGTTTCCTATCCTGTGATATCCCTGTTCACGCAGCTCTCGGTCATCTACGTCAAACGTATGTACTAGATATCTGCCTCCCCGTGCACGAGCAATATCATGATCTACTGCGCCAGCAGTCGTTATTATGACGTCCACGAAGCCTCTCCTGATGAAATCAGATATGAGACCCCGGAGACCTGTAGCGACTAAGTTAGCAGTGAAGGACATGAACACCGTGACTTCAGGGTCTGTCAACATCTCGACAAGTATGTCTGCCGCATCAGCAATGCTCTTAGCAACATATCCTCCACATTTCCTGTAAGACTCCACTAGCGACTCTATGCTCGATATATCGCAACTTATGTCGCGAACCTCAGGAAGCTCAGATAGCATCAAGCTCTCAAAGTTATGATGCCTTCTGCTTCACCATCTTGATCTCTTTGACTAAGCCCTTCCTGATGAGCCCCCTAACAATCTCCCTGACCGATCTTAACGTCAGACCAAGCCTATCAGCAATCTCCTCGAGCGGCGTTCTGCCATCTACGTACGATAAGACTCTCTTCTCCATGTCGCTCAGACTATAGTACTTCTCCTCCGGGAAGTCTGTAGGTATTGGAATCTCCTCCCCTGGGATCTTGTAGAGAAAGAGCTTGTGACTACGCCACTCCTCATACAGGTCCTCAACTACTATGGGTTTCCATCCTGGTACCTCGAAGTCATGACTGACTACACGCGTACCTGGCCTAAGCTCACGCTCAAGCTTAGGACGCAGCTTCTCGTTTACGCTTGTGAGGAGATATAGAGTCACGACATCTGCGTCAGAGAGATCAAACTCGAAGAAGTTCCCGTGGAGAACCGTGACTCGCCCCTCCAGTCCGAGATCCCTGATCCTCTTGAGACACTGCTCATAGAGATCACGCCTAATCTCTATCCCTATTGCTCTGGCACCAAACTCCTTTGCAGCAATTATCAGCACTCTTCCATCACCACAGCCCAAGTCATAGACCACCTCGTTTTCTCTCACATCAGCAAGCTGAAGCATTCTTCTCACAACAACCTCTGGTGACGGTACAAAAGGGACATCGTACATAGCTCCGGAGTGATGTAGGACTCCGCGAGTTTATATTCCTAGCTACAGCATCTTACACAAGCCTTCTACAGATGTTCACTCTTACTGACCCGTCACTAGAGACATCTAGCTCCACGTCTATCAGCTTAGCTCTCTTAAGCTGTCTCAGAGCAAGAACGAGTGTCTGCACAGAGTACTCTCTAGTTCTTGACTTGAGTTCCTCGAAGTCTACGCATCTTCTTCCCGAGTCTCTAAGCCTCGACAATAGATCTAGCTCTATCTTAGTGAGAGCCTTGAGGGCAGATGGTGAGGGATGTTCAAGCACGTCATCGAGAACTGCTCTGAGATACGCGAGCTTATCTAGCAGAGAGGTAAGCTCACGCTCAAGCTCTAGAGCAAGATTAGCTATGTCTCTCTGCCCACGAGTCTCTGCCAGACTGATCAGCTCATTCAGTACAGCTAGAAGCTTCATTAAGTACCTGACTAGAGTTACAGCTCGAGAAAGGTTATATCTTATCTAGAGGCTTGAACATGTATTACTCAGGAAACATCAGAGAATATCCTACAGATCCTCCTAGAGACCAGTGGATGCGTTGAGAACAGCTCCGTGAGAAATGCAAGTCTCGGCCTCTCTAGCTCAAGGATCAGCTGTCTCCAGGCAACACTGATGAGTGCCTCAGCAAGTGCTTGTGGACCAACAGTCCTGATAGCATACGTGTCAGCATCCATCTCAAGCCTACGTAGAAACATCCAGGACAGCAGTATGGACCCAGTCACAAAGAATAGAAAAGTTACTATCAGGGATGTTATGTCTACGCGGAGACTTAGCATGAACTTTGTCAACAGAGGAACTAGGGCATATATGACGGAGGAGAAGAATAAGGTGATGGGTATGTGAGACCTAGCAAGATGCCCAACCTCATGTGCTACAACTGCATCTAGCTCAGCATCATCAAGCATTGCTAAGAGCTTAGTAGTGATTACCACGTACTTCCTTATTCCATGCACGGAGAACGCATCAGGTCTCTCTGAGCTCAGTATCAAGATCCTCACTCTATTCCTGCGCATCTCGTCAACCACGTTCTCACCTAACATGACCTTTCTCACGTTGACCTCTCCTCCCGAGAGCTCCCTCAGAAGCGTCAAGAAGCTGTCTAGAGCCTTTAGCTCAATCTTGCTTGAGGAGCGTAGAACCCGCAGAACAGTCTTGAGAACGTGGTCCTCTACGTCCTCCGGAAGCACAACCTCTAACTTGTATATCTCTCCCTGACTGAACTCTGGAAGTCTCGAAAACCTCACAGCAACTTCTGGAAAAACTACCATGAGAAGATTAAGTAGAGACAGCGTTAGCACTACCGACAGCAACATAGGTAGGCCTAGAGCAACTAAGCTGGTAAATATCAGCGCAATGATCAGTATTATGAGAAGTTGAGAAGCCCTCGATATTGCTATCACGAGCTTATTCATGCCCCCCGGAGCTAGCTTGACTAGAAGATCTCCTGTCCTCGTGTAGAGTGAGACAATTCTCTTTCGACCTCTCGTACCTAAGAAACGCAGAGATAACTGCAGTAGAGTCCGACAGAGCTCAACGTTACTAAGCACTACTGGATGCAGCTTATCCTTGTCTATCTTGGATACGATACACCTTTCCTGGTCTCTCTCGCAGAAATAAAGCAGAGAATCTCTTAGTCTAAGCACGTAGGGCAGACCAAGTACCTGAATATAGTGCTCAAGATAGGTCAGAAGCTCTCTCAGAAGACCTCTACGCAGGGCTAATGTCCCAATAACTTGAAGCAATCTTGTCAGCTTCTGCTCTCTCATTAATCCCAGCTTCAGTTAGTGACTGTCTCTGAAGATTGTTTAAAGTTGATAGTATTGAGGGAGCAAGACCCTCATGCTTGATTATGCTCTCAATTATCACTAGAACACTCTGCGCATCATAGTGCTCAAGAAGATTCCAGAGCACAGTGTTCCTGTAGATTCCATAGACCTTGCCACGTGCACTCTTCTTAACGACATGTATCAGCTTATACTCAACAAGCTCCTCAAAGAAGTTCCTTATAACTACTGACTCTGCACGTGGACTTCTTCTTGTCCGAGACGCAATCTCTTGAGCGATCTTGGCAGGTCTAAACGTCACGAGCTGTCCTTTAGCGTTCGAGATGAGTTCTTTGAGGAACTGTAAAGTTAACAGTTTAATTTTTCTATTATCGATAATGTTTGATCCATTACTACTTACCATGGTCTAACATAAATACTGCTCTATATAGGGTTAAATCTTGACTAACGTAAACAGAATGATATCTTCTCATTCAGCTTTCGAACGAAGAAAACTCTTTCCAACGTAGCTCTCTTGTAAGATTCTAACACAGAAGAGAAAGTTACTCCCTCTCCACCAGAGACAGAAGTTTAGAGAGCATCTCATCTTCGTACGCCACTGAACGCTCGATTTCATCTAGTCTCTCTCTTATGAGTACAAGCTTTTTCTCTATCTCCTCCAGCTTGTCAATGTATTTCTGAACATCCATAGAGAAGGAACCACTAGCTCTCTCGTCCTGGACGCGCATCTCCCTGACCCCGCGACTATACTCATTATTGGGAAAACTACCTTCTTCTAGAAGAGAGAGCGCAGGCTTGAAGAGAGAATCTTCATCTCGGCTCGTTCTGTGCAAGGTTTTTCTATTCAGGCTCTCAGGAACATCCTCGGTGTCCACGTCTCTATTGAGCATTCTAGTCGTGTCCTTGCTCTGCTCACTTAGTTTATGTCTGATGTGTCTCAGATGTGTCTTCTTTACACCATATCTAAGAGGTCTCATCTTCACTATGTGGCTAGGAGTTATCACTATGGCCTCATCATCCTGCATGTTCTCAAGCAGTCTACGAAGCTCGTCTGAGAGCACAATCTCTCGCTCAATCTGTTCAGGTCTTATCTTGAACATTACTAGGTAGCAGTGCTTCAAGATGTATGATGGTGGTAACATGTTCGTGACGAGGATGACTCTTACTCCGTACTTTCCAAGTTCCATAATTATGTGGTCAAGAATAGTTGTTGATCTGGGGTCTCTGGCAAGTATGTTCTGAGCCTCTTCGACCACTATGACGTGTCTCACAGAGCCTGTCACAAGTCCACTGCTCATGTACTGCACATAGAGTGCTGCCAGTATCAGTGATGTAGCAAGCTTCTTCTCCTCAATCACGGTGAGGCTGCTTAGATCGACGCTGCAGGAGTACCTTGAGAGAAGCTCCACATCTATGAGACCCTGTGACAAGGACATTAAGACGTACTCCAGTCTCCTCAGTATTGCTGCCTTCATCTCGGCCTCTGTCCTGGTCGTCGCGAAGTACTCCTCAACCGCCTTGACTATGTCCTCAACAGACTCTATGTTGCTCGTCTTAAGGATCTTGTAGAGCATGTACAGGCTAGGCTCACTTAGATTGAGTCCATGTCCAAGAACCTCGACGAGAAGCTTCAGAGGGATAGATGACACATCTATTCTCAGCTTGTTGTAGGGTACTGATGGCACGTCCTCAAGATCTGAGTACTCTCCATGCCAATCTAGCACTGTCACCGTGTAGCTTCTTGAGAGCTCACGTATTAGTCCCCTCACAAAGGAGGTCTTTCCGCTTCGTGTTGGCCCGTATACGCATATGTGTCTAGTGAATCTTAAAGTAAATGGAACTACTCCCCACCTGTATCCTAGCAAGATCTTGTCCTCAAGGCTCAGCTCTCTGATCGCTGCAATCAGCGATGCTGTGGCTAATGTTGCTAGAAATACTAGCTCCATCACCTCTAGCTTATGCTGCCTAGCTTATAAGCCTATTAACAGACTGGAAACACTTCTCCGAAACTTTTGTCAAGCTCTGAGAGCCTGACTAGGACTGCCCTGTCTCTGATCCACTCAGGAAAATATCCTAGAAACCTCCTGAAGCGAGAGTCAGCAAGAACAGCATACTTCACTCTCCTCTCGAGATCTCTAGTGACTCTACCAACACACTGAATGGAGGTCGAGATGGCAGGAAGCAAATACGTAAGGGCAAAAGCCCTGTCAGTGTACCTCGAGAGAAAGCTTCTCTTTGCCTCATTCCATGCGCTAAACTCAGGATACGGAAAACCTATCATTATGAGACAGATAAGCTCGTCTAGCAGAAAGTTAACTCCCTCCATCAGTGGGCTGCCAGCATAGGTCAAGAGAACTACCCTCTCTTCTCTCGCTCTGGACTTAAACTCAGCAAGAACATGCTCATACTCTGACCTATCACTAGCAATATATACTGGATCACGCGGTACAGCTCTCCTTATAAGGCCAGTACACATGTTTAGAAAGTTCTTGCTAGAGAAGACCACAGCCACACCACCAACAAGTGGAAGCTTCCTGATAACCGAGCTCACAATACTGCTGATAATGTTCATGGCTGTCTTGCTTCGTCTAAACCTGAGAGTAAACTCAACATCCCACACTATGTACACGACAAGGTTCTTAAACAGTGAAGGCTGAGAGACAGGCAGCACAATTCTAAACTCTCTAGTGACTGGAGAGAGCCTCGCTAGACTTGGAGGTACAGATGCTGTGAGAAAAATTGCTCCCTTAACGCTCTCTAGAAGTCTCATAACTGGAGTTAAGGCATATGAACGAATCTCAACCTCAGATCCTAGCCTTCTAAATGCTATCAGGTCCGAACATGCAAGATTCACCAAGACATCAACTGTGCGTATAAGCTCTCTGTTATGCTCTATGCCGCTTCTAAGCTTATCTAGGTCTATCCGTGATGAATGAAGTATTATCTCCTCGTTCTCTTCAAGCCTGGATACGAGACCCCCTAAGCTAGACCTAGATAGAGCCTTCACAATTATGCCTACCGGGAACTTAGAGACACTCTCGAGCCCGGCTAGAAGTCCATGAGCCTCATCAACTATAAGAAGTACGCTGCTGGAGTCAACTAGGTTCAGTATGGTCTTAGCAAGCTCCATGTTTGATAGGTATAAATAGCTTGCGAGGACAATCCTGGACTGCTTTGACTTAGCTGTCAGCAAGTCATATGGACATACACCAAGCTTTCTCGCCAGGAGACTCAGATCAGTGAGATCTCCTAGTAGCATCTTAGCAGACTCACGCCTAACTCTGGTCAGCTGGCACACGCCATCTGACCGAAATAATGCACACTCTAGGCTAGTCCTAGCTCTGAAGGGACATACTCTCTCCCTGCCTAGGACACATCCAAGAAGCGGTACAAGACTAGGCATGCAGCTTCTAAAGTACTGAACAAGCTGCAAGATCTCTGCATGTGATCGAGTAAGAACAATCACCTTCTCAACATTAAGCTTGCTCAATGCAAGATCACACATATACGGGATCGACCTAGACTTGCCAAACCCTGGATAAGCTATGAACAGCACATTTCTGTGAGCCCGGACCTCGTCTAAGAGAAACTCAGCAACTCTTCTTAGAGGTTCCATACATACTCGTGCAGACGTAGACTTAGGAGGAGATCAAGCTAACGTGACAGAAAGGTTATAGTTAAGAAGCGTTACCTCTTCTCCTGTTCCTGAACTACCTTCTCGTACTTGAGCAGTATTGTTTTTCTAGCACTCTCAAGTGCTCGTTTTAGCTCTGGTACAGAGGCTATCTCGTCTATTTCCATGCACAGGTCAACTGTTTTCAGGAATAGCTCCTTAACAAGGTCTGGAGGAAGTCTCCTGAGAGCATCCTCATATATCGATATGAACTCCGTCTTCAAGAAGTTTGCTAGATCGCTTATCTTTCTCCAGGAGTCCTCCTCGTCTCTTATTCTGCTAAGTATAGCCTCAAGTGCATGCTTCTCCTCCGCAGAGAGGTGAGAATCGTCAGTCATTGCATATGCTCTATTGAGGCAACATCTTACAAACTTGAGGAGTAGAGCCCTCGTCTTAACCTCGGAGTTCTCTACCATGTTCTTAAGCAAACCTAACAATATCCTCATATATTCTTCTAGCCTTCTCCCAAGCCTCCACAAGCATCCTCATTATACCACCTCTGAGGGAACGTAGCTCAGCCTCAGACACGCCAGTAATAGTAATTCCACCTGGCGTTGCAACCCTCCTCAGCACAGACTCCTCATCTACATCCTTGCTGAGAAGCTCGGCAACCTTCCTGATTAGCATTGAGAGAACCTTCTGAGCACGCTTAAAGTCTAGACCAATCGCCACTCCGCCCCAGACATAACTCTTAGCAAGGTAGTACAGGAAAGCAATCCCAGAGCTCGCATAGACAGTTAAC
Source organism: Thermoproteales archaeon (assembly GCA_027036495.1). GTDB lineage: Archaea > Thermoproteota > Thermoprotei > Thermoproteales > Thermocladiaceae > JAADER01. The sequence goes on along the minus strand of JALWFJ010000072.1, from coordinate 496 downwards.
AAGTCAAGAACGTGCTCACTCTCAACATCGACTATCTCTGCATCTCTAAGAATACCTCTAAGCAGATCCACATGCGAGTCCTGTGCTGTGCCTCTATACAGAAACAAGATAGGTCTTGTAAACGGGTAAGTTAACACAGGTAATAGTCTACACACATAATCACACTCACCTCTACTACGAACAACCCACTCCGGGACAAGTGCTACACAAGACACAACAAGCTTCTCTCTAACACAATACCTAATGCTATAAAGAACCTCAAACAAGTCACTAGGCTTAACACACAGAAAGACAATATCTGCATTCCTGGCAGCTTCACGATTATCACGCATAACCCTAACACCAAACTTAGAACTAACCTCTTTCAATCTCTCCTCGGACCTCACTGTTGCTAAGATATCCTCCTTACTCAGACCAGAGCGTAACAATAAGTCAATCAACATAGAGCCAACATTACCAGCACCAATAACAGCAACCCTCACGCACAGCAAGGCTA
>JALWFJ010000071.1 GCA_027036495.1 Thermoproteales archaeon | reverse complement strand
AGAGGAGAGTAGCAGACACGGATAGGCCCACAAGTATCAGGAGAACCTCCTCCAGAGTCTCGAAGCTGTAAGAGGTGAAGTTTCCGTAACTCTTAACTATCTGTGAGAGTGCTGTCTTGCTCGTAGTGAGTGCAGGAACGATTACAGTCAAGTAGAGCAGCAGTGCTGACGCCAGGGGAGGAATCACTACTAGAGGAATCACAATGTTCCACTTAATGTTCTGTTGCTGAGACACCGATCTTAACTCAAGGAAACTCAATTAAGTGTTCTTACTAGGAGAGATGGAATGTCTTACACTCTCAAGCTGGCCTATTCAAGATATGGATGGGGGGTTGTGGCAGGGACATGGAGGGTGGCGAGAGAGGTGAAGGTTGTCTACTCTGTCTACGATGGGGCTCCAGTTATAGTGACTGAGCCTGTGGCCGTGATAGATACCGAGAGCTTAGAGAAGCTAGCTCAGGTAATGTGGCTGCTTGAGCAATACAGCTCCTATGCAACGATACTATCTCTAGTGAAGTATGCTCTTGGCGACGAGAAGAAGAGAGTGTTCGTGACAAGTGAGGCGATAGGCGTGATCACGGAGGACAACGTTAAGGCTTGCTCTGCAGGTGGTCTCGATGGCGTAGTTCCCTATCCCTATAAGCCTCAAGTTGAGAGGGGAGTACCTGTAGTGAACCTAGACATCGAGTCTGCACCTGGCTACGTGTATCTGGAGCTTGAGGAGCTTGCTAGGCTAAAGAACATTCAGGGAAAGATAGCAGGCGTCATCGTCGAGTTTCCTGGTAAGGTCACGCCTGACTGCTTGATGCATGTTAGAGAGTTTGTACACAGACATGTTGGGAGGACGGAGCTCCTTGTGGCGGTTAATCACGTGGTTGTGACTCTTGAGCTCATAAGAAAGATCAGAGATCTTGTCTCGGGAGTGGTCTTGACTAGCCTTGGAAAGGTGCTGAAGCTCAAGATAGTGCAAAGGTCTAGGGAGGAGTTTCTCTACAGATGTGACAACTGCATGATAGACATAGTCAGCAATGTGCCTCTGAGAAAGTGTCCATACTGCCAGAACAAGCTCAGTGAGCTTCTGAGCGAGATCGATGAGAGAGCTCTAAGTAGATCTGCACGTGAGCTCAAGTTTGTGAATATAGAGTTCATGTCGAGGTTTAACCCAGCCAGGACTAGGCTAGAGTTTAGGTGATACCTCGTGATAAACACGCGTCTGCTCGAGATAATCAAGATAGTGTCTAAGGATCCCTTTCTCCGAGAGCTTAGCAGCGACGAGAGGAGACACATAGTATACATCTATGAGGAGAAGCCTGCAGAGATCAAGTGGGGACCACCTGTCACAGAGCTTGACCTACCTAGTCCACTCATAGACTATCTTCGATCTAGAGGAATAGAGAGACTGATGGAGTATCAGTGGAGAGCCTACACCTTGATAAAGTCAGGAAGAGACGTGGTGATAGTCTCAGGCACAGGGACAGGCAAGACTGAGGCATTCATACTGCCTCTGATATCTAGGCTAAGTGCCGAGAGAGACTCAATGGCGCTCATACTGTATCCAACTAAGGCCTTAGCACGAGATCAGTACGCGAGAATCAGAGAGTATGCCTCTAGAGTGGACATGAGAGTTGAGGTCTATGACGGTGATACGCCAGAGGACGTGAGAAGAAGAATCTACTCGAGTCCTCCAGAGATAATAATCACAAATCCAGACATGCTCCACTATGCACTACTCTATGTAGACAAGTTCAAGTCTATACTTCCACGAGCCAGGTTCATCGTGCTTGATGATTTTCACATGTACGAGGGAGTATTCGGTACACATGTGCACTATGTTCTTCGTAGACTAGAGAGATTCTGCAGAAATGTGCAGTACATAGCCACAACAGCCACAATAGGGAATCCGAGAGAGTTCGCGAAGCTGATGTTTAGAAGAGACGTCGAGGTCATCCATGGAGTATCTGGGAGGAGAGGACTTACGCGGCATGTACTTCTCAAGACTACTAGGACAAAGATTCACGAGGCTGTTGAGCTAGTGAAGCTCTGTGTCCGACATGGCAAGAAGGGCATCGTGTTTGCAGATAGTCACAGAGTTGTTGAGCTGATAAAGAAGCTACTTGACAGGGAGGGCCTAGGTCATCATGTTGCTGTGCACAGAGCTGGCTTAACGAGGGAGGAGAGAGCAGAGATTGAGGATAAGTTTCGTGAAGGAAAGCTGCTCTTCCTGATAGCTACACCAACGCTAGAGATAGGCATCGACATAGGCACTATAGATGTCGCAATAATGGCCACAATGCCTCCAAGCTACATAAGGTATCTGCAGAGAAGCGGCAGAGTAGGCAGAAGAGGACAAGTATCATACGTGATTCAGATCCTAGGAAGCGATCCTATAAGCACATACTTTGAGAGATATCCAGAAGAGTTCTTCAACAGAAAGCCGGAGCCACTCCACATTGATCCACATAACAGAGAGCTTGCAAAGATGCATCTTCTCGCAATGTGTGAAGATGCGCCAGTCAGGCTAAGCGAGCTTACAGACTTTGAGTACAACATAGTTATGGAGCTTATAGAGGAGGGACTACTCAAGATAGTACGCGACAAGTATGTCTTCCTGACGGAAGCTGGCAGAAAGGTTGTGTCAAGGCTACGTAGTCTCCGTGGAGCTGGCGACAGAGTGAAGATAGTCATCAAGGTAGGTAGAGAAGAGAAGATAATTGGAGAGAGGGAACTACCAATAGCTATACGTGAGCTCTTCCCCGGTGCAATATATCTGCATGGCGGAAGAGCATACAGAGTTACGAGACTTGACATGACCTCAAGAAAGGCTTACGTCGAGAGACTCTGGGAGGAGCCTAACATCATAACCGTAGCGCTCTATACGTCGACGCCAAGAGTGGAGCAAGTACTTGAAGAGGGGAGAGCCTTAGGCGTATCCTATCAGTACGTTGAGCTCACGATAAGGGAGAGCGTCGAGGGGTACGTTGTTAAGGACATGCAGACAGGGAAAGTCTTGGGAGAGAATAACCTCCCCGAGGAGATATCTTACGAGTTCCGGACAAAGGGGCTCATAATGTTCATGCCAGAGATAAGGTTCTCAAGCGAGGACGCCATAGATTATCTTGAGAGAGCTAAGGCTTACCACGCAGTGGAGCATGCAGTAATATATGCAGCACAGATATGCATAGGCGCAGGACAGACGGACCTTGGAGGAATATCGTACCCTACTGGTGAGATAATAATATATGATTCTCATCTCGGAGGCTCAGGACTAAGTAGACAGTTGGCATACAGACTGAGAGACGTCCTAGAGGTAGCCTACAAGATAGTATCTAGCTGTAGATGCCTAGATGGATGCCCAAAATGCGTGTACTCTCCCTACTGTGGCAACAACAACAAATATCTGTCGCGAAGAAATGCTGCAAAAGTGCTTGAACTCATACTGAGAGGATATGCAACGACTCCACGAGAACTACACACAGAAGTTAGAGGCTACGTCTAAGATGATCCTAGTAGACGAACAGCCTCCTCAGTGTCAATAACACTAGCCCTATACACGACACTCATATACGTGAGTGCATACTCATGCTCATTATCGGCGCTGTCCACAATACCAATCGCAGCTGTGGCATCCCTAACAACATACACTCTATACCGGTGATAGACAGCATCTGCAACAGTGTGTAAGACACACACATTAGTTGCTATACCAGTCACAATAAGCTCACTAACATTCAGATCCCTAAGAAGCACATCAAGACCAGTATCCCTGAACCCGCTGTACCACCTCTTCTCCAACACAAACTCAAGATCAGTCCTAGGCTCAAGCTCCTCAATAATCCTAGCTTCAGGACTACCCTTCATCGCATGATGACCCCATATCACTCTAACCTCAATATCTGTTGGTAGATGAGCATCAACAACATGAATTACAGGAACCTTAACCTCTCTCGCCTTCTCAACTATTCTCCTAACATTAGGAACAATTCTCTCAGCTTGTGGACTCCTTAATCGACCACGCACAAACTCATGCAACATGTCTATAACCAAGACTGCACGACTAGGCACAACTATACTTAAGAAAAGATAAGGAAATCAACATTACCTAGCTTAACCGTGCAGTCTCCTCACCGTGAATAACAATCTTCGAGTCAAGTTCGATAAACACACATATAGAAAAAACGTGGAAAGATACATCAATGAGAAAGTAAACCAGGTTCAAGACCTGTCAAGGAACACAAATAGGTAAGATAAAGTGATTAAGAATAAATTGAGTAATTGAGAGAAGAGTGAAAGAGTGTTAGAGGAGATGAAGCTGGTTTATATATTCTGTTGCTACTAATTATTGCGTCCTACTTGAAGAGTGGCTCCTCGTATGCCTTCTTCTTTATCTCCTCAATGTTCTTCCATACCTCGTCTATCACGGATGGGTCTAATCTCTTTAGCCTCACTACAGCATCAAACAGTGCCTCCTTGAATGCCTTCGGAAGCTGCTCAATTGTTCCGTGTGGTGTTGTTCTTGCTGGTGGGAACACTTCCTGTATTCTCTTCCACTGCTCTGGTGTTACCTCAACCTCTAGTAGCTTGAGTAGTCCTCCAAATGCCTCCTTTATGTACTGCTTGAGCTCTGGAGCCTCCTTCTCTATTCTCTCGAGTCTTCTTCTGTCTAGTGGGAGCTCGATTATGTATTTCTGTGGTGCGGACATGGTCACCCCACCTGTTACTTCTTTGGTGAGTATTCCATTGGTTTTAAGTCGAACGGTGGCAGCTTTCTAGATGTTAGGTAGGTCTTATTCACGAACGGTGTTCCTAGCTTCTCCCACCACTTCATTACCACCTGGAACACCTCTGGTCTCATTATCAGTGATGGTGGCTCAACTCCCTCAATTATGAGGCTCCTTATCATGCTGCCACTGAACTTCTGCCATAGCTTCTCGTGGTTGCACCAGTACTCTGTCAGTACTATCTCTCCGCACTTTGGACAGTATAGTGCCTCTCTCACTAGGACGGGCTTGATTAGTACTCCTTTGTCTGTCTCGTGTGGTGGCTCTGTGAATCCTAGTCCAGGTATGCCCTCCTTCCACAACTTGAACGCAGCATACTTGTAGTAGTAGTCTCCAACTGCTGCGTGATCTCTACCGAACATGTGGTGCGTGCAGCCCATGTTCTGCCTAATTATTGCATGTAGGACTGCCTCTACTGGATGTCCATACTTCATGTCCCACAGAGTGAAGGTCACCATGTGTCTCTCTGGAGTTATGTATCCTGCCTTGTTTATTGCCTCGTGACCCTCAAGTATTGCCTCATCAACATAGTCGCCCAGCCTCTTGACTCCTATTATTGCGTTGACTAGAATTGCGTCACATGGCTCGATGTCTCCGTTCAACATTGCAAACTTCATTAGATGCTCATGACCTACATGTGGGACGTTTCTTGTCTGGTGTGCAATTACTAGTCTCCATCCCCTCTTCACCATCTCTTCCCTTGATTTCTCTGGTGGGAACCAGAGTCTACTAAATGGCTCCTCAAACACTGGCTCATTTACTAGCGTTATCTTGCCTCCTATGTATGTTCCCTTCATCGTAGCGTACTGATACCATCCTGGGTGCTTCTCGTCAAATGGCATCTGGACTATTCCTGGTGCCGCCTCAGGTGTACCGAAGGTCTTTGTTGCGATCTCCTTTGGATCATACTTGAATATCTCGTCTACGTCAAGTATCGCGAAGGGTGTTCCCCTCAGCGTGAGTAGAATCTGGTCACCTTCCTTGACTCCGAGCTTCTTCAGGTCCTCCTCAGAAATGTCAAAGAGTATGGGCATTGGCCAGAGCCAGCCATCAAGGAGTCTTCTCTCCTTCAACACGCTCTCGAGCTCGTTTCTCGTCATGAAGCCCTCAAGTGGGCTGAGGAAGCCGTAGGCTATGCTCACGATCTCGTGCGCCACGTGCCTTATTGGTATGCCGGTCTTGGGGTCTGGCTGTGGCTTTAGCTCGTATGCTGGGAGACCCTGTATCATCCTCTCTGCTCTCTCTCTGTATCTCACCACACGATTCACGAGACGCCCTCCATGTGGTGGAATTTTACCTGCCCTGTACCTTACTCTATACATACCTCAGCACAAGAAGTAGTCAAGCTGTTATTAACTATCAAGGTGTCGTGCACGTTCTGCTCTAACTAAAGGCCAAGCACCGATGCTACTTCTTGGAGAGCCTGGAGGCTCAGGCTGAGAAACTCATCAAGGCTGAGTCCAAGCTTCTCACACTCGTATATCTGCTCTCTCCTAACTCCTCTAGCGAAGTCTCTCTGCCTAAGCTTACGCTTAAGAGTGTCAAGCTTGACTTCTGAGAGCTTCTTTCTAGGCATCACCAGCGCTGTCGCAACTATGAGTCCAGACACCGCATCAGCTGCGCGAAGAGCTACAGCAAGCCTGGAGTCATCTTGTATGCCTGTCTCAATGTTGTGAGCCATTATTGCACGCAGTGCATGTTCAGGAAGCTTGTCACGTAGAATCTCGGCAGCAACGAGACCATGTCTTCGTGGATCACTCTGAGTAAGCTCATAGTCAACATCGTGCAGAAGGCCAACAAGACCCCACAGCTCAACATCCTCTCCTAGCCTCTCAGCAAGCTTCCTCATTATAGCCTCGACAGCGATCATGTGTTTTAGGAGTCTCTCATTCTTGACAAACTTCCTGAGCATAGACAGCGCTTCCTCTCTTGACAGCAACATCGTGAAGAGCTAAGAGAAAGACTCTTTAAATAGAGCAGCGAGACTCTAAGCAGCCTAGGACGGGGGCGCTCAGAGGCCCCTGAATGACTAGGCATGTCAGGTCCCCCTTGTCGCTCACTCTTTATCCTCACCGTGCAGGGCTCTAAAAAGCTACAAGAGGTAGCCTAACTTGATACATAGGCTATAGGTGCATGAGCGAGCTCAAGCCTAGACCAAAGAGGAGCTTAACACTGCTCGACATCCTGGCTATTGTCCGTGAGCTTCGCTCAATGCTAGTTAACTCGTTTGTTGATAAGGTGTTTAGAGTAGATGATAGCTTGCTGTTAAGACTTCGAAGAGAGGCAGAGAAGCTCTACCTACTTATAACGAAGCACAGGATAGGACTCACCAGGTACATCAGCGAGGATGTCAGGAAAAGTGAGCCGGTGCTAAGAAGATATCTTGAGAGAGAGCGTGTGGTTGATATTTACAACCCGTCTATTGACAGGATCGTCCATGTGAAGTTTAGCAATGATCTTGTTCTGATAGTTGAGATGATAGAGCCTCTCAATGTTGTGCTAGTTGATTCTGAGTGGAAAGTGAGGTGGTGTTTGAGAAGGTACGAGAGTAAGGATAGAAAGGTTGCGATCGGCGTCAAGTACGCTCCTCCTCCGAGGCAGTTTCTGAATCCTCTTGAGTGTAGTCTTGAGGCATATCTCGCAAATATTGCAGGATCTAGGAGCTTCATCAAGACTGCTGCACGAGTTCTAGGAGTTGGCGTTGAGCTTGTGAGAGAGGCATGCACGTTAGAGGAGGTCAAGTGTGATGGAGAGGTTGAGAGAGAGCATGCAGTGAGAGTTCTCTACAGGATTCGTGAGCTCATTAAGAGAGCCCTCGAGGGGGAGCTACAGCCAGTGATATATCTACGAGATGAGATGCCGCTCACGGTGCTTCCATTCCCATTCAAGAGCTATGACCTGCTAGGATGTAGAGCAAGCTACTATAAGTCCTTCAATGAGGCTGTAGATGAGTACTTTAGACAGCTCGAGATTAAGGAGCTTGAAGAGAGAGCAATAAGAGGCATCGAGACCGAGCTGCAGAAGTTGAGAAGAAGCATTGAACAGACTGAGCAGCTCTTGAGAGAATATGAGGAGAAGGCAGCTGAGCTGAGGACAAAAGCGCAGAAGACGTTAACGTACAAGTACGTGCTCGAGGAGCTTCTTGACAGAGCTAGGAGACTCTGGGCAGAACACAGAGACGAGTTTCAGACTCTTGTGAGGGGTCTCGAGTTAAGCCCAGTTAAGGTAGTAGACTTCAACCCGAGAGAGAAGTGTCTAGTTCTGCAGATAGAGGACGTCACGGTAACAATACCACTCTACGGTAAGACCATCGGTGAGGTCATTAAGGACCTCTTTGAGAAGGCTAAAGAGCTGGAGAGAAAGATAGAGTCTGCTAGAAGAGCGCTTCAAGATCTGAGAGAGAAGGAGAGAGAGCTATTAGAGAGAAGAAGTGCTGAGGCGGAGAAGATACGTAGATCTCACTTCAAGATACTGTATGGCGTGAGAGAATGGTTTGAGCGATTTAAGTGGTTCCTGACCACGTCTGATCACTTGGTACTGGCTGGAAAAGACGCGTCACAGAATGAGACCCTAGTGAGGAAGTACATGAGAGACTACGACTTGTTCTTCCATGCAGACATTCCTGGTGCTGCAGCTGTGATACTGAGACTTCGAGGCAGAGATGACAGAGGAACTGACAGTGACATAGTACAGGCAGCGAAGTATGCTGCCGCGAACTCACGTGCATGGGTTCTCGGGCATACAAGCATCGACGTATTCTTTGTACGTGGAGAACAAGTAACTAAGCAGGCACCAGCCGGTGAGTATCTTGCGAGGGGTAGCTTCATGATCTATGGAGAGCGTAGCTGGATCAGAGGAGTAGAGCTTGTGCTAGCCATTGGTGTGCGTGTAGACGAGGCTCAGGGAGAAGATAAGCTTGTCCGAATAATCTCTGCTCCTCCAGAAGCCATAGAGAGACTATGTGAGTACTACGTTGTGCTGAGACCCGGACATGTAGACAAGAACAAGGTTGCGAAAACGCTACAAGACAAGTTTACCCTATATGTACGTGAGAAACACGGAGTTGCTCCTAGGATACCCATCGAGGAGATAATGACACATGTGCCAGGTAACTCTATGATAGTAGAAGAGCGAGAGAGCAGAGAAGAGGTGTTGTCTTGGGATGAAATCAAGGCTAAGACCTACTGAGGCTGGGACAAAGGTTCTAGCAGTGTCTAACGTCAGGATAATCGAGCAGCAGAGCGAGATAGTGCTTGACTCAATGCTTGGCAAGCTGGCGAGATGGCTCAGAATACTTGGAGTAAGAGTGAACTACCAGTGTAATCTCCACGATGAGGACCTCATACATCTGGAACAGCTCGTTATCACGCGTGATGTAGAGCTTGCAGGACGTAGAATCAGGATGAGAAGAGGAGCAGTGTTGCTCAAAGCTGATGATCTCAAGCTCCAGCTAGCCTCCATCCTGAGACTGATGCCTAGCTGCCCTAGAGAGGAGGATATACCACTAACAAGATACTGCTCCACATGTGGAGAAGTCTTAACGGAGGTGACTCCTCAAGACATTGATAGACTAAGACTTAGTCATCCCGTGCCAGAGAGCATCCTTAAGAGACACAGCAAGCTCTGGTACTGTCCAAGATGCAGGAAACTGTACTGGCCGGGCTCTCACCATGCAAAGATGAGGATACTATACAGAGATGTGCTTAAGCTCAGGGAACAGCTAGATCTAGTTGAGCTGGGCAAGGAAGCCCCAGTCTTCGTGTTACTGCTTCGCGAGAAATACTAGTGTAATATCTAGAGCATCTACAACAGAACCACAATATAGCTGAGCCAAGTATACATACAGTGTACTGTGACTGAGCCTCCAAGTAGACCCATGTTAAGTCTGGAGGATGCAATCTTGCTGATAAGGTATGCTAGATGCATAATTGAGAGCTCGATTGGGAAGGGAAAGATATGTGATGACAGAGAGTGCATAGCTGTGATACCGAGGAGAAAAATCGAGGAACTCTCTAGCATAAAGACTCCTGTCTTTGTGTCTCTAGAGAAGCTTGTCCAGGACGGATCAGTAATCAAGAGGGTTCTACGTGGATCAATGGGAGTACCAAGGCCAACACTAGATCTGCTGTGTGCTGTTAAGTATGCAGCGTACTATGCAGCGTTCTGTGACCCAAGAAAGGGTCCTCTCAGGCCTAGCGAGCTCAGAAGCTGTGTTATAGAGCTAACCGTGCTGTTTCACTCAACACAGGTCAAGCTTGAGGAGCTGCCTGAAAGGTTGACTCCGGGCTACCACTCAGTGGTAGTGGAGCTATCTAGTGGAGATGTTGTAGTACTTTTGCCTCATGTCCAGGTCGAGCTGGCAGAAAAACTTCAGGAAAGTGGAGTCATTCTTGACATGGATACGTTTATAAGAGAGCTACTGAAGTGTAAGCTCGTCAAGGTAGAGGACGTGACGTCAGTGTACCTATACGATACGCAGATATTCTATGAGCTGTACCCTAGGGGGCAAGTTATCGAGCGAAGGCTGTATAGGAACCGGGCACTAGAGATTCTGCAGAGACGTGCTTCATGTGAGATTCATTCAGAGTTTGGTAATATAAAAACTAGATATATACTCAGATAGAGAACTAGTGAGAAGTAGACATGAGCATATGCATAAAGTTATACACAGTGCTGGGTAAGCAGGAGGACTTTGAGACTAAGCTCAGAGACCTAGTAGAGAGACTCAGAAGCAAGATCAAGAGTAGAGGGGTGGACCCAGAGAGAATAAACCTCGTTGTCGTTAAGGTACGTGAGGAGTTCGTCGATGAGGCCGTCAAGTATGCCAGAGAGGGAGGACATGCTCCAGACTATCTCAGAGGACTTGTCGAGCTCATGCGTAGAGATGGTATACGCGACATACCTGCCCTAATAGTAAATAACAAGAAGGTGTCTGAGGGCTCTCTTCCAGATCTGTCTGAGGTAGAGAAGCTTCTGTATGAGGAGGTAAAGCTTCAGTTTAACATCGACTTGCTAAGAGAGAGCACACGCACAAGACAGACAGAGACTCCAGGGAAGGTTAGTGAGCGTACACAGAGAGGAAGACTCATTGAGCTAGACTGGGAGGAGGAGGAAGAGCAGGAGAGACCTGAGGAGGAGAAACAGGAGAAGGATCTTCTAAGCGAGCTGGAGGAGCTAGAGGAGGAGGTTAACCAGAGAATGAGAAGGAGGGAGATTGGGAAACCTCCTGAGACAGCAACCCTCGCCGAGAGAAGAGTGTCTATGGAGAGAGAGGAGGGGACCGTTGTCTCGGAGAGGACACAGGCTGAGGAGCTAATAGATATGTCTGGAGAGGAGCTTGAGAGAGCTACAGCTAGCTCTCCCGCAGCGGCTACAGAGAGTCCTAGCGGTTCAGGAAGTGAGAGCACGTGTGTCAGAGAAGAGAAGGTTGAGGTCGAGTATAGGGTAGTGCTAGGAGAGCCCTCCACATGTAGAGACTGCATTTATTACGGTAAGAGCACGGGCTACTGCTTCATGCTTGGACAGCATGTGGACAATCCTGAGGATCCTCCCTGCAAGCGTCGCGAAGGTGGCTCTACCGAAAGCTTATAACTAGACAAGGTCTCTCAACACTAAATGCCTAGAAAGCTCATAGGCCTAGTTTACTCGTTCAGGAGAGGAGCAGATGCTTATCCTAGAGATGTCATAGTGGTTGTCCCTGGAGTAGAAGGTGAGGCATTGCTGCATAAGCTACTTAACTGTAAAGTGATCTGGAGAACAAAAACGGGGAGAGAGATAAGGGGGAAGGTCAGGAAAGTATGGAGCAAGAGGGGGCATCTTCTCGTGACGTTCAGAAGAGCATTACCGGGACAGGCTCTTGGAACTAGGTGTGAGATAGTGTGTGAGGAGGCCTCAGAAAAGAAGAGCACTAGCTAGTTTCTAAGCGTAGCCTCCTATTATGACCTCATCAACCTTGATGTGAGGACCTCCTGAAGATACGTAAGCTATCTGTCCTTTTCCGCATCTGCCATACTCAAGATCAAAGTCTTTACCTACTGCCGACACTTTTGATAAAACTTCGAGAAGGTTACCGCTTATTGACATGTTTTTCACGGGGTCTCTAACTTCTCCCTTAACTATCTCATAGGCTTCCTGAATGCCTACCTGAAATGTCCCATCAAGGTTTGCTTGTCCTCCCCTAAAGCTGACAAGATAGTATCCGAACTCTATATCCTCAAAAAGCTCGTCAAGCGTGGCGTCTCCTGGTAACATTAGCGTGTTTCTCATTCGTATCAGTGGACTCACTCTGAAGCTCTCAGCGCGTGCATTTCCAGTTGGCTCTATGTTCAACATTGCTGAGTATACTCTGTCAACCATGAACTCCTTTGCTACTCCTCTCTCTACCAGAACTGCTCTCCTAGCTTCGACACCCTCGTCGTCGTACATGTACGTGCCGAATCCCTCCTCAACCTGGGGATCATCAACTATGTTTACAAGCTCGCTTCCCACTCTCTGTCCTAGTCTATCCTTCACAATGCTGCCACTCATTGCAATGTCGGCCTCAGCCAGGTGTCCAAACACCTCATGTACAAACACGCCAACCACCTCTGGAGCCATGACTACAGGAAACCTTCCAGCTCTTGGAGGCCTCCCTCTTACTTGTCCATCTAGCCTCTTAGCTACCCTCTCTGCAAGCTTCTCGGGACTCCACTTATCCCAGAGCGTGTAGCCGTCTCTGGTACCTCTCTCGTCTCTCACAGAGGTTATTGTTCCTCCTTCTCCACCAGTCAGCCAAGTGTAGAGCCAGGTGTAGGCGTAGTCTTGTCTCAGTACTCTGCCTTCACTGCTTATGTAGAATTTCGACCAGTATAGGTCCCTATAGTACACTACCGCTGATCTTAGAAGCGTGGAGCACTTCTCTCTTAGAAGTCTGTAGTAGGTCTCTAAGTCTCTGACTTTAACTTCTGGCTCAATCTCGCGGAAGTCTTTCCTTAATCTAGGCACGACTTCGTCTCTTCTAGGGTCAAGAAGTCTTATCTTGAGCTCACCTTCACGTACTTTAGCTATCTTGAGCGCACGCTCTATTCCCTCTCTAATGCCCTCAATTGTCACATTAGTTGTGGAGGTGAAGCCGAACGTTCCCCTACAGAAGGCTCGTATGGCTGCACCTTGATCAGTACCACACCTAACTCTAAGTGACTCTGATGTGCGCTCAATGAACAAGGTGTCTGAGATCTCTATCCTCACGTCAATAAATGCTCTCTCACGTACAGATATGTCTTCTACTAGCTTAGCTACCTTATCTAGAATTGCGTAGACGTTCTCTACTAGTCTAGACATACTTGTTATACTAGCTGAATAGGGTACTTATGTGAGACTTGTGAGAAGCTGTGCGAGGTGATGATAGGGTCCGGCACTGACTACATGATGATCAATCCCGATTCTGACCAAGAAATGGTGAAGTAGCTGTTACAGCTCTACATCGTCTATGAGAATAATGGTTGACAACAGTGTATTAGTGATCGTAGATGTACAAGAAAAGCTGTTTAACGTGGTGCTAAACAGGGAACAAGTACTTAAGAACATACTGAAGCTTGTGAAGGTATCAAAACTTCTGAGAATACCCATCATAATCACGGAGCAGTATCCTCAGGGACTTGGCAAGACTGTACCTGAACTTGTACAGGAGCTAGGAGAGCACTACAGCCCTATAGAGAAGACAACCTTCAGCTGTTTTGGAAGTCAAGAATTCAGAGAGAGAGTTAGTGAGATTGGTAGAAAGAACCTTCTAATCACAGGAATAGAGGCGCACATCTGTGTATATCAGACTGCTGTGGATGCAGCTAGTCTTGGATATAGACCAGTAGTCGTGTATGACGCTACTAGCTCCAGACTAGAGCTAGACTATAGAGTGATGCTGTATCGACTTCTAGGCAAGGGAATAGATGTCGCAACAACGGACATGGTGATATTTGAGCTTGTTGGAGACTCTAAACACCCAGCGTTCAGAGAGGTACTCAAGATAGTTAAGGACTGATCCTAGCTCTGAAGATAAAACCTATTTTCTCTCTACAAGTCTTCTGAGCTCCTCGTAGGCCTTCTTTACCTCCTCAACTGCTGAGGCATCTTCCAAGGTCGTGATGTCTCCTAGTGGTGCCCCAACTATGACTGCCTTGATTAGTCTTCTCATGATCTTTCCACTTCTAGTCTTAGGCAGCTTAGTGACAAAATACACCTCTGCAGGCTCTGCGAGTGGTCCTATCATCTTTCTAACCCACTCTTTTAGCTCCTTCTCAAGTTCGGGGCTAGGAGAGTAACCCTCTCTTAACACTACGAATGCTACTGGAACCTCACCCTTAACTGGGTCAGGCTTTCCCACCACTGCGGCCTCAGCAACTGCTGGATGCTGTATTAGTGCTGACTCGAGTTCTGCTGTGCCTATTCTGTGACCGGCAACCTTGAGAACCTCATCGGCTCTTCCTAGGACCCATATGTATCCGTCCTTGTCCTTGACTGCGTAGTCTGAGGTGTAGAATATCCAGAGACCTTGATCCGGCTTGCTGAACTTGGACCAGTAAGTCTTGACGTATCTCTCAGGGTCTTTCAATATTGTGAGCAACATCCCTGGCCATGGAGTCTTGATTACCAGATAGCCCTTGACCCCAGGCGGACAAGAGTTTCCGTCCTCGTCAAGCACATCAGCTTCCACTCCAGGGATTGGCATCGCGTTTGTTCCAGGTTTTAATGGTGTTAGTCCAATTCCAGGAACATGGCTTATAAGTATTATACCTGTCTCAGTCATCCACCACGTAGAGGATGCAGCACAGTTCTCTCTGCAGAGATTTCTGAAGTACCATCTCCACGCCTCTGGATTTATTGGCTCACCTACGGTGTGCACTATCCTGAGAGTTGACAAGTCATGTTTTCTCACCCAGTCCTCTCCATATCTCATGAACATTCTTACGGCGGTAGGTGAGGTGTAGAATATTGTTACTCCATACCGCTCAATTATTGACCACCACCTGTCTGGAGCAGGATAATCTGGAGCACCTTCATACCATATGAAGGTGGAGCCGACAATGAGTGGACCGTACAGATTGTATGAGTGGCCAGTTATCCACCCTATATCTGCACTATTGAAGATTATATCATCGTCTCTAACATCAAATACCCATTTCATGGTCGCGTACAGACCAACAGCATAGCCTCCAATATCGTGAACAATACCCTTAGGCTTTCCAGTCGTTCCAGAGGTATACAGCACAAACAGCGTGTCTTCGCTCCTCATCCTCTCAGGCTCAACATACACGTTTCTCGGAACATCACTTAGAAGATCGCTGTACCAAATGTCTCTGCCAGGTTCCATATGTACGTCAGTTAGGCCTACTCTCCTGATCACAATAACTTTCTCAACAGTTGGACACTGCTTAACAGCCTCGTCAACTATCTCCTTAAGCCTGAGTATTCGTCCTCTCCTATACATCCCATCTGCAGTAACAACAATCCTCGACTCAGCGTCCTTTATTCTCTCGGCAAGCGCCTGAGCACTGAACCCACTAAAGACTATACTATGCGCAGCACCAATCCTAACAGTAGCTAGAAGTAGCGTTGCAAGTTCAGGTATCATCGGACAGTAGAAGGTTATGATCTCACCTTTCTTGACACCAAGCTTCTCTCTAAGTGCATAAGCTATTCTGTTAGTCTCACGCCAGAGATCATAGTATGTTAGTTTCCTGACCTCGATAGGCTCACCTCTCTCATCTACTGGCTCACCTTCCCATATTAGTGCCACCTTATTCTTTCTACCCTGCTCAATCTGCCAGTCAAGACAAAGATAGCTCATGTTAAGCTCGCCACCAACAAACCACTTAAAGAACGGCGGATTCGATGAGTCCAGAACTCTGTCCCACTTCTTGAACCATTTAAGTTGCTCCGCAACTTTGGCCCAGAACTCCTCAATGTTTCTTAAACTCTCTTCACAAATACGCTTATAGTCATCTATGGGTATTGCCCTATCTCTCCATGATGGAGGGATTATGTATTCGTCAAATGGCAGAGACGAGATAGATGAGATTGAGCCCATGTTTAGAAAAATCCTAAGAGGTAAATATAGAGTTTTTACACGATCGTAGACTTGAAAAATTACAGTTATTAAGAGATAACCGCTATTTACAGACTACTTAGTGATGTACTCTGAGTCCAATGTACGGGCCAGCTGCAGCAAGAATCATTATTATGGCTACAACTATTGCCATAACTAGTATTCTATCAAACCTCTTTGCATACACTGCTAATGAACATAGTACTGCTATTATGACACCAATTGGTAGTAATATTACTCCAAGTACAGATATTATGTCGGCTTTGTCGAGATTACCAAGAATCCACGAGTAGTCTTTAGGTACTATTCCCTTAACGCTCTTCCAGAATTTCTCTGTATTTTTGTTCCAGTTCTTAACTATGTCTGTGAGCTTAACATATGCTGGCAGAGCACCTGTAATATATAGTACTAGTCCGAGTATCATAATTACCAGTCCAGCTATGGTGAATATCTCTACTATTCGTGCATAAATCTTGTTTGCTGTGTCTATCTTTACAGCGCTCATGATCTCACCTTATCATACTACTCCTAGTCCATGTAGTCCTTTGTATATATCCATTATTGCTGCAAAGAGCATTATTGCTAGGAATATGTACTTGACTATTACAGGTCTTATTCCTAGGACCAGCTTTGACCCTATCTTAGACCCTATATACATCCCAAATACTGCAGGAACAACTAGTAGTGGTATTATGGCTCCAGATGCAATGTAGATCCAAGCAGCTGTGGCATCGGTCATCGTTATTATCAGTATACTCGTGGATGTGGACACTTTCAGTGGGAGCGACATTATGAGATTTAATACAGGCACATTTGCCCAACCTGCACCTAAACCAAACATTCCCGCAAGTATACCAACACCAGCAAATGCTAATAATCCAAGTCCCGCTCTTGATGCTTGATACTGTACTATGGTATTTAGTGTACGCTCGAAATACTCGCCTCTCATGTTAAATAGCCTGGATACTGGATCTGGATCCTTAGCTTTAGGAAACTCTACTCTCTTAGCAGTCATCATTACAAAGAATATGAATAGTAGGATCACTCCAAGTGCTATCAGTACATAGTATTTGCCTTGCGGAAATGCACTTGTAATTTGAAGTCCAATGATTGCTCCAACAATTGAGGTTGCTGTTGCTACTGCACATGCAGGAAGTGCTATTCTAAGCGATGCTAAACCCTCACGCAGGAATCTAGGTGCAGCCACAACAGCACTTGTGAAAGCCATGACTAGTCCTGTACCTCTGACAAAGTCAACATGGAACGGATACAGTGCTGAGACTAAGGGCACAAATATCACTCCACCACCAACTCCAGCGACAGGTGCTAACACACCGATGGCGAACGTTAAGAAGAACAGGCTTAGAGGCCAGTACCACTCTGGCAGTGTAACTATCTTATATGTTCCTAGTGCAGCTGTTCCAGCAACTATGAACAGTATCACTAGTGATGCGAATATAAGCAAAAGAGCCCCCCTTTCATTAAGTTCTAGACGCATGTTCGCGTCATTAGGATGGTGCAGGTATTAAGTATAGCTTTCAGGAGAACTCTCTTCACACCTTTAAAAGTGTCAGCACGTGGAATCTTCATCAGCATATAGATCAGCTAAGGACTTCTCATCACTAAAACTTGAGGATGCACAGACAGGATCTCTATCACTAAGGTGGGAAGATATGCAGCTCTTTAGCAGCTCTTTATTTGTCATGAGTAGCGTAACTAGTGGTCAGGGATTGAGCTAGTTTCGATATGGAAACATATTTTTCTCACAACTAAAGGCTTATTACTGCTAGAAAAGAAGAAGATAGTCTTGGACTGGAGAATGTTACCAGGTTGGCAGAAAGGTTATCGAAAAGGACAAGGTAAGGGATGGTGCAAGGGCTGGGAGGGAGGTGGAGGATGGGGAAAAGGAGGAGGTATGGGAAGAGGATGGGGGCAGGCATGGTCTCCTCTGCAGGCAGAGCTTCCAAGAGTTCAGCAGCCACCCTCTGGCATAGTTAGGGCTGTTGCCTCGGTAGAGAATAATGCGGGGTTAAACAGCATCATAAGTGCCAGATTTGGTCGAGCACCTTTCCTGGCAGTAGTAGATGTGGCAGATGGCAAGCTCCTGAACCTGACATTTGTTCCCAACACCTATGCTGGCATGCCTCATGGTGTAGGCGTGGCTGTTGCACAATGGGTGATAAGCATAGGCGCCAGGTACGTCATAGGTGCACACTTTGGACCAAACGTGCAGTCACTTCTCCAGCAAGCTGGCGTGCAAATATGTGTAGTACCTGAGGGAACTAGGCTAGAAGACGCATTAAGGAGATGCCAGCTGCTCCGATAGAGATTGTAGTTGCAAGCGGAAAAGGAGGTACAGGAAAGACTTTCATCTCATCAAACTTGCTGTACTATTTCAAGAGCAGCGACCTGAAGTGTGTAGGTGTTGATGCTGATGCTGAGGCTCCAGATCTTGCACTTGCACTTGGAGACTATGCCCATATCAAGGACATCAAGGAGGTCTACGAGTCACGCAAGGCCAGTATAGACTACTCTAAGTGCACGTTATGTCTTAACTGTCTGAACCACTGTAGATTCAGCGCGATAGAGCTACACGAGAATGTTCCTAAGATAGTTGAGGAGTACTGTGAGGGCTGCGGAGCATGTGCTCTAGTGTGTCCAGCAGAGGCAATATCGTTTCGCGAGGTGCTTACTGGGAGGATAATTGTAGGCACTACCCGATCTGATGTGGATGTTGTGACATCCGATCTAGAAGTTTCAGGTAGAAATACTGGACATCTGGTATATCTAGCACGTGAGACTGCTAAGCGCACTTATCCCAACATTGACATCGTTGTTGTTGATGCTGCGGCTGGCATTGGATGTCCAGTTATATCGAGCATTGTTGGGTCAACACATCTGGTAGTAGTAGTAGAGCCAACACCACAGTCACTCCAGGGAGCCAAGAGACTGGCAGAGCTCGCAAAGATACTGAACGTAGATTACTCAGTCATAATAAATAAGGCAGACCTGAACAAAGACTTCATAGAGGAGATACATAGATCCTTTGGCAGTAAGATCATAGGAGAGATACCCTACTCTAAGCACGTGATAGACTCCTACGTAGAGATGAAGCCACTGCTAGAATACAGAAGAGACAGCGATATTTCAAAAACATTAACATCAATATTCGATAAACTAACCAAGATACTCAAGGTTAGAGCATGAAGATCGCAGTTGTTGGAGGAAAAGGAGGTACAGGAAAGACAATAATAGCAACAAACCTGGCATGCACCTTCTCAAGGAGAAAAGAGAAAACCCTGATAGCCGATCTAGACGTAGATAATCCCTGCGTACTAAATACCATTAAATGCATAAAGACAACACTTGTAAGGGAGGAGCAGGTACTGAGACTTAAGCCAAGAATAGACTCCTCAAAGTGTAATCTATGTGGAAGATGCATTCAAGTCTGTCCAGAACATGCACTCGCACTCATACCTGACAAAGGTGTGATACTGATAGAGACACTATGTGGAGGATGTGGATGCTGTGTTCTTGTATGTGATCAAGGTGCAATAGTGGAGAACTACGTACCAGAGGCAATAGTTCGGTACTACAGTACTGAGTTCTTTGACGTACTAGTGGGAGAACTTGTACCTGGATATAGAAGAAGTTATGTCATAATAACAAAGATAGTGGAGGGATATAGAGATTTCTTCAACAAGTATGACGTTGTTGTAATAGACTCACCACCCGGAACAGGTGCTGGTGTATTTTCAATACTTAAGAATAGTGATAAAGTAGTGGTAGTGACAGAGCCAACACCAGTAGGAATTTCAGATTTTGTAAAGTTACTAAAATTATTAGAGAAAAAATTCAACAACAAGAAGACTATAGTTGTGATAAATAAGTCTACGCTTAATGAGAGTCTAACTAAGAAAATTGAAGATATGTGTAACCGTAACTCGCTTCCCTATGTCAAGATACCGTACTCTGAGACCATAGTTTACAGTTACGTTAAGGGTATACCACTTACGATATATGAGAAAACTGATCGAGAAGTTATGGAGGTGTTCTATAGTATAGTGGAGAAACTAACTGGCAAATGAATGTTTTATGCCTTTATCTTCTATCTTATGTGTTTTAAGAAGCCCTACTTTATTAAGACTTTGAGGCCTCCTTCTTATATCTCTCAATAGCGTCCATTATCATCTTTCTCGCCTCCTCTGCACTCTTGAAGTCTCTCACCTTTGTCCACTTTCCTGGCTCTAGCTCCTTGTAGTGCTCAAAGAAGTGCTTTATCTTGTTGAGTATGGCCTCTGGAACGTCCTTGACGTCCTTAATCTTTGCAAATGTTGGGTCAATCTTCTCGTGTGGTACGGCAATGATCTTGTGGTCTACTCCCTCCTCATCCTCCATCTCGAGGACTCCTATTGGTCTTACTCTAATTACAGATCCTGGAAAGAGTGAGTAATTGCTTATCACGAGGACGTCTGCTGGGTCTCCGTCTGGCATTAGGGTCTGTGGTACTGTCCCGTAGTTGAATGGGTAAAACATCGCTGTGTACAGTACTCTGTCAACCATTATTGCACCAGTCTCCTCATCAAGCTCGTACTTTATGTTGCAGAACGCTGGTATCTCAACGATTACGTAGATATCATCTGGTGGATTCTTTCCTGGTGGTAACCTGTGAAAGAGTGTGTGGTGAACCATCGAACTTCACTCTAGATTCCAGATGTTAATAAGTGTTAAGAGGTAGATGAAAAGGCTGCACTTCATCACGTCGACACACATTTATTAAGGCATATAGCGTGCTAGCTTATGTCAACTGAGACTAAGGGCTACATAAGGTGGCTTGGCCACGCAGCCTTCGAGATAAAGGTTTACAACAAGACCATACTGATAGATCCCTGGATAACCAACCCTAAGTCTCCAGTCACGCTAGACGAGCTTGACAAAGTGGACTTCATACTAGTAACACACGATCATGGAGACCATCTTGGAGAGACCGTAGAAATCGCAAAGAAGTATGACAGCTGCGTAGTTGGTGTATATGAGGTCACGATGAAGCTGGCAGAGCAGGGAGTCAAGAACGTGTTGCCTCTAAACGTCGGAGGCTCCATCAAGCTAACAAGCGAGATCGAGGTCAGCGCAGTACCTGCACTTCACAGCTCAGGATGTGGTGTACCAGTAGGCTACGTGGTAAAGACGCCCGACATCGTGATATACCACGCTGGAGACACTGGACTATTCCTAGACATGGAGCTCATAGGTAGACTGTTCAACATCGATCTAGCTCTCCTACCAATAGGCGGAGTATTCACCATGGGTCCACATGAGGCTGCACTTGCTACATTAATGTTGAGGCCTAGGTACGTAATCCCAATGCACTACAACACGTTTCCAGAGATAAGACAGGACCCAGAGCAGTTTAAGGACCTCGTGGAGAGAATAGCTCCACACGTAAAGGTTCTCATACTTAGTCCAGGAGATAGAGTACCAATCCCTCTAAGAATATAGGAAAGTACAGGTTAGGAGGTATACACATTAGTAAAGGATCCTAGCTCTACGCCGGTGCAAGTTTCTTCCTCACAACAGATATATCAGTGTTGCAATTATTGCAAGCATCGTGAGGGTAGTGAAGAAGACTATTTTGAGTAGCCTTATGCTCATCGTCTAGCTGCTTTCTCTAGAATCCCTCTTCTAGAAAGCTATCGTCATTCTGGTATTATGGTTATGCCACAGTGAGGACATGTAGCCACCGAGAACCGGAGAAAGATTCTGAGAACACTGTACGGCATGGCATTTACAGGTAGTCGCGCATCCACTACCAGCTTATTTCCACAACATGGACATTGTATCACTATTGATTCATCTCCACAAGTGTTCATTAAGTCAACGCATAGGTCTTGATATTAATAAGGTTTGTCACTTAGACTGCCAAGCGATAAATTGGCGATATGCTCCTAGCTATCATGTAGAACATGCTGAGTCTAGTATCGTGGGGTGTAACTAGTGCATGTCCTCTCAACTGTCCTCACTGCTATAGAGACTCAAGAACTAGGCCGTCACCCGATGAGCTGAGTCTAGAGGAGTGTCTTAAGGTTGTTGACGAGATTGCAAAGGTTAGGCCAAGGCTCCTCATCCTGAGTGGTGGGGAGCCTCTTCTCAGGCCTGACCTTGACGAGATCGTGAGATACGCCTCCTCCAGGAGACTAAGAGTCGCGGTCGCTACTAGCCTAGCTGTCGCGACCCCACAGCTCATTAAGAGACTCGTTGACGCTGGGCTCAGACTTGTGGCGGTTAGTCTCGATGGAGCTAGACCAGAGACTCATGATAGGTTCAGGGGCGTACCGGGACTCTTTAAGAGAGTCATAGAGTACATTCGTGTCCTCGTTGACCTAGACGTGACAGTGCAAGTGAACTTCACGCTCACGCGCGAGAACATCGGCGAAGTGCATCAAGCTGCTAGGCTAGCTGAGAAGCTCGGCGCAAAGTTCATGCATGTGCTTCACTTTCTTCCTGTGGGAAGAGGAAGAGAGAACTTCAAGAGGCTTGCAGTATCTGTTAGAGAGGCTCTGGACGTCATTTTCAGCCTTCTTGAGCATGAGTGGAACATAGTGATAAAGCCGACATGTATTCCACAGTTCTGGCCTCTAGCCAAGACAAGCCGACCCGAAATATATCAGAGATTGGCCACAGTGTACGCACCTGGATGTATTGCAGGCACAAGATACGTCTACATATCTCCGAGAGGTGACGTACAGCCATGTCCATATGTTGACCTTGTTCTCGGGAACCTAAGAAGCTGCAGCATGGAGGAGGTTATGAGGAGCAACCTCGTAGCTAAGCTTACACGTAGAGAGCTTGAGGGATCTTGTGGCAAGTGTCAGTACAGAGAAATATGTGGTGGATGCAGAGCAAGAGCCTATGAGCTCACCAATAGCGTTCTCGGCGAAGATCCTGAGTGTCCTCTCAGAGAGAGTGTAGAGAGGCAACCACCTTGTTAACAACATCATGCATCTTGCCTTCATAACATATCCTGACTAGTCTACCAATGTCTTGAAGTACCACAATCCTGCCACGCTCGCCCACAGCATGTACATAGTACTCGCCTCTAGCAGTGTGAAGATTTGCCTCCTCTAAGAGTCTCGCAACATGCTCCATGTTGTCTGCTAGGTGAGATTCTCTAGCTCCTGGATCTAGGATGAGCGTCTTGAGCTTCTTATTTTCAGGTATGCTCTCTGCACGCTCTCTGACAAGGTCTATTCTTGATAAAGTCAAGGCAATCGTGTGTAATGAGTCTCTTAGGGGGATCTTTCCTCTCAGAGCTACTCCAAGCTCGTCAACTCCCATGTCTGCCGTTTCTCTAGCAACGTACTCTGACAGGAATCTTGCTCCTGGCGGTGTTTCAGTAACTTCTACTCCTACCTGGATGCAGCTCTCGCGAAGAAGACTTGGACTAGTGATGCTGCAGGCTAGTCTCTTAACTTCTCTCCTGGATAGCTCAGGCATGAGCAGAGCAAGCATCTCTGCTGGACAGAGCTCACCTTCAGGAACTGCTATCCCTACCTCATCAGCATCATAGTCTAGACAGAAGCCCACATCAAGTCCATGCTGTAACACAAGCTCACGAGCTCTCTGGAGTCTCTGAAGAGGCTCGGTGACCACGTCAACGTCAGGATCTGCCCCTATGTTGATGCACTTTACCTCAAGTCCAAGTCTTCTCAGAGACTCGTCGAGGTAACCTGAGCCTGATCCTCTACCCAGGTCTAGCATCACTCTCAGAGCTCTCCTATGCTCAAACATGCTGCTCAGTATCGATGCCATGTGCTCAACATAGTCTCTACCTGGATCAACTATGATGTCAGGAGATGCTAGCTCAAGAGTCTCACAGGTCTCTCGCAGATCTTCAAGCTCGCGGTGTATTATTCTCTCTATCTCTCTAAGATCACTATCTGCTAGGTAAGATCCGTCAGAGTCTATTATCTTCACTCCACAGTACCTAGATGGGGCGTGACAACCTGTAATGTACATGGCCAAGTCAAACTTGTACTCGCTCACTAGCCAAGAGACTGCAGAGAGAGGAACAGGGTACAGAGTCAGAGCAGTCTCTAGACCCCTAAGCTTAGAGATA
The DNA here is from genome assembly GCA_027036495.1 of Thermoproteales archaeon. Classification (GTDB taxonomy): domain Archaea; phylum Thermoproteota; class Thermoprotei; order Thermoproteales; family Thermocladiaceae; genus JAADER01. Next base: position 6,464 of record JALWFJ010000071.1, on the reverse strand, counting down.
AACACGGAGACGCGTGAGTACGTCTCGGATTTTCTCCTACCGTCAAAGCCTATCAAGATCTTGTGCAGATCTCTTCTCCGCGAGAGGTACCACAGCACAGCTTCAGTAACTACAGCCACGACTCCCTCATTGAACTCTACTCCAGCTAACCCACCACAAGAGACGTCACCTCTAAGTCTCAAGTATCGGCCTTGCTCATACATGCAAGGTCTCTCTCCACGGGTCAATATTAATTTAGGCGTACAGTACATAGAACAATGCGCACGTCAGTAACAGTCTCGCCTCACCTAATTGAGAGACACATTAGAGAGTCTCCACTCCTCGAACGAGCATATCGACTCCTCGAGAGAGACTTAGAGGTTCAAGAGCTGCTGAGAATGTCAAACGTGTTCGCAGTTCATCGTCTTCGCTTCAATGATCATGGCCCTGTCCACGCTAGGATAGCTGCCGGTACAGCACTAGAGCTACTGCATCTTCTTGTGAGCTCAGGAGTAAAGCCGTCCTGCATTAGAGATGGTACCTGCACCGACATAGATGAGGCTAAGCTGATAGTGTTCATGGGAGCCTACCTTCACGATATTGGAAACTCGGTCCACAGGACAAACCATGAGTTCATTGGTGCGCTTCTCGCAAAGGACATACTTGATAAGGTGCTGCCAGAGGTCTTGAGGGACAAGCTTGAGGATGATCCTAGAATGCTCTACTCTCTACGTCAAGAGATAATGCACGCCATATACTGCACGGCTCCAGACATAGAGTGTCTTACTGTTGAGGGAGGAGTTGTGAAGATAGCTGATGGACTCGACATGGCTGAGGGAAGAGCAAGAGTACCATACAGACTGGGAAAAGTAGACATACACGCTGTCTCAGCCCTGAGCATAAAGCGTGTTGAGCTAATGCGAGGAGTTGAGAGACCCGTCAGAATCATCGTGCACATGGATGAGTGGGCAGGAATCTTCCAAGTGGAGAAGGTTCTTCTACCCAAGGTCCTGAAGAGTGGACTACAAAACTACGTGGAGATCGTAGCCATATCTAGAGGAAAAGAAGTGTTAACATACCCAGAGAGAGAGGAAGGTGCACAGACCTGTAAGGTCAAAGAGGGAACTTGAGCTACAGGTACAGAGAGTACCTGGATACCTGAGACCCAAGGTTGAGCTAGAACAGTACGTCACTGATGCAAACATCGTCGCAGAGATAGTATGGCTCTCATACATGAGAGGTGAGCTAGAGACGGCACGTGTCCTAGACCTTGGATGTGGAACAGGCAGGTTCGCCATCGCAGCTACGTTAATGGGGGCTAGACAGGTGGTGTGCCTGGACATAGATAGAGACTGCGTGACGCAGGTCAGAGACTACGCTAGAGAGCTAGACATTTACTCTCTAGTCGACATAGTTGTTGCAGATGCAGAGAGGCCTCCATTCAGGGATAGGTCATTTAACGTAGTATTCCAGAATCCACCATTTGGCATACAAGAGAGAAGAAGACGCGTGAGGGGAGAGGGGGCAGATGTGAGGTTTCTCAAAACTGCGTCAAGACTTGGAAAGATAGTGTACACCATACATAAGGCCTCAACTAGCGACTACATACTCAGGAAGGTTCGAGAAAGCGGATGCACTGGGACAGTTATTGGTACACGGATAATAAACATACCACCAATGTATAGACACCACTTCAAGAGGATACATAAGGTAGAGGTTGTCGTAATCAGGGCTGAGTGTAGCAACTAGTTATCAAGATGAGCTCTACCTGGCTACTATGTTCACGCTCTCTCTAAATACAATGTAGGGAAATATTCTTCCAAAGAGCTCAAACTGCTCCCTAGTTAGCTCAATGCTTCCTCTTAGTGCCAGATATATGTTCCCAGACAGCATCACTCCCTTGACAGGTACCTTCTCTCCCTTCTTCACGATCCAGGCACGAGGAACAGCAACGCTAAACTCGCCGCTCTCGGGGTTGCTACTATGTGCACCTTGAAGATCATCCACGAGAAGATACTCCTCCTCTCCCTCCACTATCTCGCTCAGAGAAACATCGCCCGGCTCAATCACTATGTTCGTGTAGGCTATACCTGGAACCGAGCTGTAGCTTGCTCTGAAGCCATGTCCTGTAGGCTTGACGTCGACGAAACATGCCCAGTACAGGTCAGTCACGATGTTCCTCAGAACTCCATGATCAATCAGAACAAGTCTTCTCGTTCTCACACCTTCATCGTCAAAAGACGTACTACCGTACTTTCCAGGTAACGTCGCATCATCCACTACCGTAAGCTTCTCGCTGAGAACCTGTTCACCGAGCTTGCCTACAAATGGTGAGCGTCTCAGCGCGAACGCTCGTGCAGTCAGCACATCTCCTAAAGTGTACGAGAGCAGCTCAGAGAGTGCTCTCTCAGTAAATACCACGGGGATCCTTGTCTTCTCACAGCGAACAGGTCTGAGTAACGATAGTGTCTTGTCTCTACATCTCTCATATACTGGGTCCACAGAGACTCTCTGAGTTCTCGAATAGTCACCCTCATAGACTCCAGGAGTAGAGTAGCCATGCTCTGAGGCGACGAGCTCTATCCCAAAAAGAGAGACAGTACTCTGTTCCTGAGCATTTAACCCAGACGTGTTCATTATCACACGCTCCTCATATGATGTACTTAGCAGTGCATAGTAGAGGTACAGTCTAGGATCCTCTTTCACTCTGGAAAGAACATAGTTCAATTCTTCACTCAGATCCTGAATATCGACCTCAAGGAGACTCTTACTGAATATGTTGTCGACTCTTGATGGATTCTCTGAGGGGAACCCTACCCAACGTGGAGCAGGAGAGTTAAGCTTGGCTATCTTCTTACAAGACTCAACGAGCGTCTTTATATCCACCTCATCAACATTGCTTGTATACACAAGACCAATCTTGTTGTCACACACTATTCTCAACGCGAGTCCGAGCTCATCTTGCACGCCAGACTCTCTCACTCTGTTCTCCTGAGCCTCAACGTACTTCAAGAGGGTATACTCAAGGTAGACCTCTCCTTCCAGGCCTTGTCTCTTGAGCTCACACACTATCTTGTCCGCGACGGAGATGTATGTGTCGACTTTTCTCGTCATTTGAGGACTGACTTGAGGAGGAGCATAGTAACTGTTTCGCTCTGCACAGAGAACCGCGTCGGGTGCAGCGGGTCTCGCTGTGGTGGGCCCGCCGGGATTCGAACCCGGGATCACCCGCTGTCCTCGGCAGGCATCCTGTGCGGATGCCCGCCTCGTAAGGCGGGCATCCTACCGCTAGACTACGGGCCCTCCTTTTCTCTGCATTAAGTATGACTCATAAACCTTACGTTGTAGAGTTCTACTGGATGAGGAGGACTTGCCCTACTGAGGTGTGATGATGTTACCGCGATCTGATCTCATATTCTCGCAACTAGGCCCAGCATTATGTAGTACTCTGTCAAGACTGATATCAAGGCTGTGAACGTCCTCAGTAGGGTAAGTACTCGGCTATATGTCTCGTCTAGTCCAAGCAGCGATGGCATATCCACTGACTTCATGTCAGGAGCAAGCTCAGAGCCTAGTCGGTCTCTCCTCTTCCTGCAGAACTCTACCTCAAGCAGCTGTTCCTCTATGACGTTTATATGCTCTAAGAATCGTGTGAGCTTATACTTCCCGTCAGAACTGTCGATCTCGTTAATCCACTTTGAGAAGTATCTTGAGAGAGTCCCAAGTATGAGCTTCGTACTCTCAGCTCTCCTGTCGATCTTGACGTTCCTGAAAAACTCCTCAACTATCCCGTGATCGATCAGTGCAGTAGTCAGTATCACAACATCCTCTAGGTTAGCTCCACGTAGCCTCCTAGCCTGAAGAACCCCTGTGTAGGCCAGGTAGCAGGGTAGGGGGCTCAGTGAGCTAGTCTCCGAGATCTTGGCTCTTATGCAGTCAGACAGGTCTAGCACACAGTTGCTGCAGGGAGTGCTTATTCTTCCATGCTTAACTCTATCCAGGGCTGGGCAGTACCACTTGAACCTGCAGTTAACACAGAGTGGATGAATCCCTATGTCTATACTGCGTTGAACGAGGTACAGTATGCAGCTAGTGTAGCAGGATGCCTTCTCTCCTGGACAGTAGCCAAGCCTCTTAGCTTCGCATCTCGCAGTATCTTGTGATATGCTGCTGGCCCAGTAGTCCAGCCTATCTAGTATCTTGAGAGTGGGTATTCTGGACTGTACGTATCTTAGCACCTCGTACACGTGTACTACATGTTTACTCCACGAGGCCACTTACTCTACCACTTGAGAGACTCTACGTGAGGTGTTAAAAGGTCACTTTTCTGTCAGCAGTTAAGGCCGTCCTCACTGCTCAGCAAGGATGTCCTTCATCACTTAGAGCTTACTAGCTGGCCTAGGTTTAATTGATAACTTAACTGCAGTTAGTCCTCGATATGTATAATGAGGACGAGATTAAAGAGATTGCACTGAAGTATGCTCTGCTGAATGCGGTGAAGCATGGTGGAAGAGCCGATGTCAAGGCCGTCATGGCCAAGATAATGGGCGAGAGGAAGGAGCTTCGCGTTGTGGCTAGACAAGTGAAGCAGATAGTTGAGTCCGTGGTAGAGTATGTTAATAGTCTGAGCATAGATGAGCAGAAGAGGATACTGCAGGAGAGATGGCCGGAGCTTCTTGAGGAGAGACGTGTTGAGGTCAGGAAGGACATCGAGTCACTACCACCATTGCCAGGTGCGGAGAATCTGGACACCATAGTCCTGAGGTTTGCACCTAACCCAGACTTCGCACTAACCCTAGGAAACGCCAGGCCAGCAATACTCAACTACGCGTACAAGCTCAAGTACGAGGCGCTGGGAAAGAGGACGAAGTTCATACTCAGGTTCGAGGACACAGACCCAAAGATAAAGAAGCCAATGATTGAGCCCTTCGATGCCTACGAGCTCATAAGATTAGACTTGAGGTGGCTAGGCATAGCCTGGGACGAGGAGCACATACAGAGTGAGCGTCTCAGGGCTGGAATATACTATGACGTTGCGAGGACACTACTTGAGAGAGGACAAGCCTACGTGTGTACATGCAGTGAAGAGGAGTGGAGAAAGAGAGTCAGAGAGGCTCCTCCTGACAGCAGGAAGCCTTGTCCCTGTAGAGACAGGAGTCCAGAGGACAACCTGGAGCTCTTTGACAAGATGCTCTCAGGGGAGCTTGATGAGGGTCAAGCTGTTGTCAGAGTTAAGACTGAGCTCTCACATCCAGATCCATCAGTTATTGACTGGGTTGCGCTGAGGATAGTCAACCCCTACAAGAATCCACATCCAAGACTAGTCAAGCTGTATGGCGAATCTGAGGCCACGAAGTACTGGGTATGGCCAACGTACAACTTTGCGGTGGCAGTTGATGACTACCTCATGGGGATCACACACATACTCAGAGCACAGGAACACTATGTGAACACGATTAAGCAGAGCTACATATACAGGTACATGGGCTGGAGACAGCCTGAGGTCATACACTTCGGCAGGCTCATAGTAGAGGGTCTAACGCTGAGCAAGTCTAAGCTGAGAAGACTTAACCTGCGACCTGACGATCCAAGACTCCCAACGCTTGCTGGACTGCGTGAGCGCGGAATACTCCCAGAGACCATATGGGAGGTCATGTTACAGGTAGGGACTAAGCCAAGCGATGCCAAGCTCACGCTAGATAACATATACTCGATAAATAGGAGACTGCTTGAGCCAAGGGCAAACAGGTACATGGCAGTGATAGACCCGGTAGAGGCGGTAATTACAGGTGTAGATAGAGACTCCATAAGGGTGGAGATACCCTATCACCCATCATTCCCAGAGAGAGGAAAGAGAGAGCTTATCCTCAAGACGCATGGTGGAGTGCTGAGAGTGTTCATCTCGAGGAGAGACCTAGAGCTTCTAGAGAAGAATAAGATCGTCAGGTTAATGGAGTTTGCAAACATCGAGGTGTTGCAGATCTCTCAAGAGCTTGTAATCGCGAAGATCCATAGCTATGATCTGCAGATAGCAAGAAGCTTGAAGATCCCAATTATACAGTGGGTGCCACGCGACGACAACGTCAAGGTCATCGTTGAGAGACCAGACCTGACAGATCTTCAGGAAGAGGAGCTGCTCAAGGAGTACGGCCTGGGAGAGCCAGGCATAAGAGAGACCAGAGGTGGCGAGTATCTGCAACTTCTAAGATACGGCTTCGTCAAGGTTCTAGACAAGTCAAATAATGAGGTAAAGATGCGATATATCCACAGCTAGCAGCAAGCATGAGCGACTACGTGTGTGAGGTTCTACGCAAGCTAAAGATAGATGATGACGTAGTGAGACACACAGATCCTGCATTTCTAGAACGTCTCTGTCCCTTCGCAATAGAGCTACATGGAGGCTTGATGACATGCCTAATTGCACATAATCTCTCACGTCTGTTGCTCTCCAAGATAGGAGAGCTCGGCACAAAGTACCTAGAGGA
>JALWFJ010000070.1 GCA_027036495.1 Thermoproteales archaeon | reverse complement strand
AGGTACCCAAGTACTGGTACAACATAGCCGCGGATCTACCAACACCACTGCCACCACCCAGAGACCCAATGGATGACAAGGAGTCGAGAATAGGCCTCCTGACGAAGATCCTGCCAAGCAAGCTCATCGATCAAGAGTTCACCAGCGAGAGATACGTCGAGATTCCGGAGAGGGTACGTGAGCTCTACAGGAAGATAGGTAGACCCACTCCTCTCATGGAGGCAACAAACCTGCCCCGCATGCTAGGTAGACCCGACGTGAAGGTCTACTTCAAGTACGAGGGTGCGCTTCCCAGTGGTAGTCACAAGCTGAACACTGCGATAGCTCAGGTGTACTACGCAGTCCAGGATAATGCGGAGGAGGTCGTCACCGAGACAAGTGCTGGTCAGTGGGGGATGGCTACTGCCATCGCTGCATCGCTCTTTGGGATACGTGCGGTGATATTCATGACTAGGGCAAGCTACCGCACGAAGACGTATAGACGTGCAATAATGGAGATGTATGGTGCCAAGGTCATAGAGAGCCCAAGCAGCATCACGGAGCTTGGAAGAAGATACCTGGAAATGGATCCAGAACATCCAGGAAGTCTAGGAATAGCGATAGGAGAGGCAGTCGAGTACGTCCTCAAGAGGCAAGACAAGGTGAGGAAGTATGTGCCAGGAAGCGTCATGGAGTTCGTGCTTATGCACCAGACAGTGATAGGCCTAGAGGTTCTGCAACAGCTACCGGAGGAGCCAGACTATGTGGTGGCTTGTGTTGGTGGAGGATCAAACTTTGCGGGACTAGCCTACCCTATGCTTGGTGCAAAGATAAGAGGAGAGGGATTTAAGAAAACCTGCTTCATTGCCGTGGAGGCGGAAGCCGCCCCAAAAATGACGAGAGGAGAGTACAGGTATGACCATCCAGACACGGCAGGAATATTGCCACTAGTGAAGATGTTGACTCTAGGAAAGGACTTCGTGCCGCCTCCAATACATGCAGCAGGGCTGAGATACCATGGCGCAGCGCCTAGTCTGTCACTACTCATAAAGCTTGGATACGTGAGACCCGTATCTTACAGCCAAGACGAGGTTCTAAAGGCAGGAATGCTGTTCGCACGCTGTGAAGGCCTGGTTCCAGCACCTGAGACCTCACACGCGATACGTGCAGTGATAGACCTCATAAGAAGAGCCCCGAGAGGTGCAGTAATACTCTTCAACATGAGTGGACATGGACTACTTGATGCTGACGCCTATCTGAGAGTGCTAGGAGGAGAGTGCCTCAGCAGAAGCACAGAGGAGATAGCGAAGGAGCTATTGAGCCTCTCGACAAGTAAGCTACTCAGTGATGAGCCGTGTACTGCTGACACAAGATGACTCTTGCTCGTGATGAGTGAGAACCCAGCTGACCTCAGCATGGGAACTCCTCATCACTGCTTCCAGTTCAGCTACGAGAGAGTCATCACAAGCCTTGCTGCTTCAAGCACCAATTTAAGATCCCTCTGAGAAACCTGAAAACGAAACCTTTTAAGATGGGCAGACCTAGGTCTTCAGGAGTATGCCTGAGATGAGTTTACGTGAAGCTGTGCAGCTTCTAGAAGAGCGAATAAGAGCCAATTATCAAACATTCATGAAGGCAGTTGGAGGACGAAGAATGTTCATGGCCATACTCACACTGTTACAGTACGTCAAGAACCTACCTGACAAGGAGCTTGACAAAAAGATAAGCGTAGAGCTACCCGGTTAACCTAAATCTTCACACTTCCCCGCCACTCTAAAAGTACGTTTCCGAACCCAAGTGCAAGATACCTTCCCACATGGCACACCTTAGCTTGACATGGAATTATCTTACAAGGTAACACAGGAGCACAAGTAACAAGACTATGATACTCACCAGACTCACCAGCTGGATCTATGCTAAGCAAGTCAACAATGTCCAAGAACTTGTCTAACGTATCCACGTTTACCACAAAACCAAGCAGGTTTCTCAGGGATGTCTCATTAACCTTCTTGTTAATAGCAATTATTACAAACTCTATTCCTCTTCTCACTGCATCCTCAACAACTCCATAGGTATCTCTACAGAGAAGAGGCTCAACTAAGTCAACACCAGCATTTTCGCATATACGCTCTAACCAGTACAGGTGATCCCATACATAGATGTCTGCAGCTATGAGGAAATCAACACCCAGGTTAATCAGGACATCAGAAATGTTTCCCGAACTTGCAGTAATTATTCTCTTACCTAGTAACCTGCCAAGCAGGTAGACAACATGGCTATTTAACTCGTGAGGAGATGCAAAGGTGGGCCTTAAGAAGATTAGATAGTCTACGTCAACACCGTAGCGCTCTCTGAAGATGATGTACGAGTAAAAGCTGTCTTTTCCTCCTGAGAACATCAGTGCCCCAGGCATGGTCTATACGTGACAAGGCTAAGCTTTTGGAAGTTTTCTAGTACTGTGAGAGAGGATGATGAAGACGCCTAGCACCTGATATGTATGATGAAGGGACTACATGCTGAATGTTGGTGCGGCCGCCGGGATTTGAACCCGGGTTCAGCGGCTCGGGAGGCCGCCATCCTAGACCAGGCTAGACTACGGCCGCCTTCTCGCTGAGAGACGTTAGCTTCTCTTTTAGATCTTTCTCTGCGTGCTCAGTCTGTTAAGCCGTCTTCACCTCCTCTGCTACGACCGCACTCATCATCTATAAGCACCCCTAGACACCCCACATTTCAGCCTTTTCTTCTAGGTCTTCGTACCTACAGCGAGCATGCCTATATTCAAGCCTCGGATGGTGATAATGACCTTCACGTCAGGAGCTAAGGGCGGAGTAGGAAAGTCGACAATCATTGCAAACTTCGCAGCAATACTAGATGCGCCAGTAGCCATAGTAGACTTAGGAATTGAAGGAAGCACCACAGCATCAATGCTTCACAGAGTGGTTACTGACTCCAGCTGTCCGGGATTTCTCGACTTTGTAATCCTTGGCAGAGACTTTGAGATACAGGAATCTAAGCTCTGCAAGAACGTGTACATAATCCCTCCCGGAAACGTCCGCTCAGTGAAGATACCACTACTACTAGCTCACTGCAGAGACACAGTCAAGACAAGAGTAGAGAAAGCGCTGACAAGACTGTTCAAGGCGGGAATACAGGTAGTGCTGATAGACCTACCCGCAAATGCCGAGCTACTTCACATACTCTACATAGTATTACTCTATATAAGCGACATAATAAACATAGTATGCGAGCCCAGCATTAGCTCACTTGAGATAGTTCACAAGTGGTGGCAGACGTTCTCGCACATAATATCTAAAAATGAACAAATAATAAACATACTAATCAACAAATGGATACCAAGCATCGATGGAACAATAACAGAATCCATGACTAGATATACCGTAAATGGTACAGTGATAAAGATACCATTTGATGCAGCAACATTCATACTCACAACAAGATCAGAGCTAGCAGTACTATACAAAGAGACAAGCAAGTTTAAGAGCTCTCTCAAGGACATGTATAAAGTAATTGGGCCACAGCTACTGAGATACATAGGTGTTCCAAGGTTTAAGATATGAACAATATTGATAGAGAACGAAGTCTAGATGACATGCTTAGAGAGCTGGGAATCGATTCTATGAGTGAACAAGCAGATATAGACTACATAATAGAAGATAGCGGCAAGAAAGAGGATGAGCTTAGTCAAGGTATAGACAAAATTTCTGAACAAGCTAACTCTGAGATAAAGAGAGTAGATGATGAGACGATAAGTGACGTTATAAAGCTAATTGAGCTAGCAGTCAACATATTTAAGAATGATGAGGAAATGTTGAGAGCAATATTGATAAAGCTTAAAGAGCAACTTGTAACTTATGTAAGAAGAAGATATGGAGATGATATAGCTAAGATACTAGAGTTAATGTTAGTAATATTGAGTAAAGAATGAAAATAGAAAAGCTATCTAGGAAAATAGAGAGGGAGTTAGAGAAGCTATCTAACATGAAGTTTAAGAAGGAAAAGACTGTTCCTAAGTATAGAAAGCTATCTGTTGTTAAGAAGGAAATACTGAGTGCTGCAAAGTATTTCTCAAAGATGTGTAAAGATAGAGAATTATGCTTTAATATATTAGTGGAGTTGTTAGAGAGATATAGACCGGATGACGTTATAGCATGGATTCAGGAGAAGATTCTGTCAAGTCCTGATAAGCCTCTAGATGCTGAGCTTCAGAAGGTTGCAATGATGTGCTCTATACAGGTAGAGAGAGCTGCCCGTAAAAGTAGAGTGACTGATGCAATTGGCAAGCTGAGAAGCTTCTTATCTAGATGAACATTCTTGAAGAGAATATTGAGAAGCTTCTTGTAATCTTAGTGATAGTTCTGCATGTAGCATCTCTGTTCATAAGTCCACTCATAGGCCTGCTCATAGTTCCACTATATGTACTTCTTGGAGACAAGCTTGTAGTAGTCACAGCTAGATTGCTTAGGGTTAGTGGTCTAGCACCAAGGTTCATTATTCTAAGTGATAGTGTATTCCTAACGAAGCTTAGAGTTAAGATCTATGTATACAGGATTGAGCCCATAGTTAGCTGTGAGAGGTTAGAGCCACTCAAGATATGGTCTCTTTTACAGGACTTTATAAAGAGGGTAGCTCATACTGACCTGACTGTTGGCTTTGCGAGACTGCAAGATGACTCTAAGTACTTCGTTGTGTTCACGAGAGAGAAGGATGTTGATCATAAATACATTATGCAGATCTTGAGTGAGCTCTTTTTAGTTAGGAGGATCTCTAAGAGTGAGCTTAGAGGGCTATTCTCTGCGAGGGAGCTTAGGTTGAGGGAGTGCGCTCTTCTGATGCTTCCTCTAGCATCATTCTTACTGTACTTTCCTTCTAACATCCTTATTGCTTTGATATTGCTTATCTTTGTAATGAGGGTAAGAAGCAATTTTGTTGTTGCAGGTAGGTTCTTGATAGATTCAGACGATGTTAGAACAGTAGCCTATAATAATCTTATGTACACTAGGGCTGACCCTAATGCTATTAAGACTTGGATGCTCACGGTCTCTAGGTCGAGTCTTAGCTATCTAGTTGTGTTTAAGAGAGATGTAGGTCTTAGAGAGCTGCTAGAGCACGAGATACATAGAGCTCAGGAAGGGCTTGTTGTGAGAGAAAGAGGAAGGGCATATATGAGGCTTCTTGAGCTGAAGAATGCCGTAGACAGGGCATCGAGTGGGGAGCTTACTCTAGCAATGTTTGCTATGATTAGCTCAAGAGAGCTACCCTTGTTTACGTACAAGCCAGGAACTATTGTAGACCTGTTTCTCAACGGCAAGCCTGCACTATCAGGAGATATCATACCGCTCGTGCCACTGTATGGAGGAGAGCTCAGCGTTGATAAGAGACTCACGTGTGACATTATTCTTGGTGTTGATAAACATGAAAGAGAGGTCAGGGTCGACCTAGGAGCTCTTCCGAGCAGCCATATGGTGATAGTCGGTCCTTCAGGTATGGGCAAGACCTGGACTGCTAGAACGGTTATAAAGAGGCTACTCGAGAAGGGAGTAAATATAGTTATAATAGATCCTCATGGAGAGTATTCACAGCATCTTCCTAGACTCAAGCTGGTGAAGATACCAGAGAGGCTTCCAAACATATTTGAGGTGCATGAGCTAAACAGTGTTGAGAAGATATACAAGTTGCTGAGAGCCTTTGAGCCCTATCTTGATCGTCTTTCCATATCTGAGCTCTATGACCTGCTAACAAAGCTGTACTCGCGTAATCTTCATCATGACCCTAAAGCTGCACTTAAGGTCTTGAGAGAACAGCTAGCGCAGGGATCCTCAGGTAAGGTTCTAGTTGATCGACTTTACCGTCTCTACGAGAGAGCTAGATATGTAGACATGGAGGAACTTTCTAGTAACTGCATAGTAGATCTGAGCAAGCTTCTCTCGTGTCCAGATCTACTCCATCTTCTTGCCTCACTCATAGTAGACATGATATATACGCATCTTGTAACGAGAGGCAGAGGGAATAGACCTAGCATAATAGTCATAGATGAGGCATACTTCGTCATGTCCTCACCACTTGTAGAGCTCATAGTGCGCGGCTTCAGGAAGTTCAACGTTGGCATTATGCTGATCACTCAGACGCTATCATCTTTCTCATCCGATGTTCTTCAGAACATAGGTCTCTTCATAGTGCTTGGAGGGTCAGATGCCTACGTGTCGTCTGTGTCTACATGCTTCGATCTTAGTAGCGAAGATGTAGAGTGGCTGCTTGGTGCTGTTCCCCCCTCAATAATTAGAAAGGCAAGGGCGCTCTTGATGATGGGACCCATAAAGAGACACGTACTTATAGATCTGCTATAGTACATGTTTATACGTTAAATCGCAGGTAGGTATATAGGCAGATTAAAAACATACATACACACTAGAGACCCCATGAGTGCGAAACATGTGCTTGTGCTTGGTGTGGACTTCAACATGAAAAACATAGCAGTGTCATGGCTTGGCAACAAAGAGCTCACAGAGAGAATACTAACTAGAACCCTAGCAGAATTCACACCAATATCGTGTGGACTAGCAGGAGAGCTGCCAGATGTGTACATTGTAGACACTGATGACAACATAAGTATATGCTCAGTAAAGCTGCCACACAGGTCTCAGCAGAGAGAGCTGTTGCTGTATGGTTATGCTATAGTGAGAGTGCTCACAGACCTTGCATACAGCGAGAACAAGATAGCTGTAGCAGTCATAGAGAACCTCTATGGACTTGAGAAAGTCTGTAGCACACTTAACTACAGAACGCTCTACAGAGGAGTTCTAGGAAGATACAGCAGACTCATAGCAATTCAAGAGAGACCACCCATAGAGAACATAGACTGCAGAGAGTGGGGACTACTCTACAAAGTCAAGAGGAGAGTCGGAGTACTGATGATTAGACCTAAGATGACTAGCAGACTCTGCTGCAGATGTCTGCTGAGAGGAAGAGTAACTAACGTGAAGCCAAGCGACAATAAGAAGATAGAGTGCACCACTCATGGAGCTCTAGATAGAGACGTCAATGCAAGTGTCGTCATAGCAATATTAGGGATGTTATCGCTCACAGGGACGTGGAAACTGCCACCACCCCGGGCGGGGCAAACACACTCAGGGGCTTGCTGTCAGCCCCTCCCATCCCCGCCCGGGGTGTCTACTCAACATAAAGATGAACGTAGATGCGTTGATAAAGAAAAAGAGGGTAAGAAGGGGGTGGGAGAGGCGCTGACAGCAAGCTCTCGGTGTGGCCTAAACGCCCGGGGAGACTGTACTGAGAATGCTACTCTAGAAACAGGCAAGACTCTAAAGATAGAGCAAATCCTTGAAACATACCCCCTCTCTTTATAATGATCTGCAGGTTCTCGGTAGATCTCAGTCTATTCAGACCAGATGAAGGATGGCTAGTCTTACTACCTCGTAACGACATTAGTGAGATAGAGCTAGTGTTGAAGAGGTCGATTAACGTTCCGTCTAATGTGATCAGCACAATACTTCCAAGTAGCGTGAGGACCCTATGCTCAATAACGTCAATAGTGTTTACTACGAACGATCTAGAGTACACATCGATATGTATAGGAGATGCATGCTTTTCTGCATCAAGGTGCACTTCTGCGAAGAGCGCAGTATATGGTGTTCCCGTGAGGATAGAGGTGCAGGTTGAGAGCAATGTTTTCTCTCTGTTTGAGCTAGCGAAGGTTCTCAGACCAAGAGTAATGGCAATGTTGGGTCTAAGCAAGATAGGAGAGATTCGACTGAGAACCTCTGCTGACTACAGGGATGCTCTCAAGAATGTAAGAATCAAGTATGAGTATCCAATCCTGAGAAAGCTCCCAGATGTGCTGACACGTGATGTAGCTAGAGTTATGTCTGATCAAGCCATAATAAAGAATTTTGAGGACTATGTCCTCGGATTAGGCACTGAGCATACAGCAAGATTTCTCAGATCTAATGGGATTCTCACAGAGGATAACATGCTAACGAGGCTAGGACAAGTTCTCATGCTATGCTTAGCTCCTTACGCAGTTACTAATGATCAACTTCAGTCACTTATAGAGCTCGTGCAAGATATCGAGAAGAGGAAATAGCGGCAGGGAGAGAGCGTCAGTACCCACCGAGGATAAATCATTCAATCACTGCAGCCATCGCTCATCATCCCAGGATGTTTCACAAGCTAAGATTTTTCTATCTTTCTCTAGTGGGACTGTGTCGGTGAGCGTAGCAACATTGTCATGTCCTTACTGTGGTCTACCTAAGTGGGTACGGGTAGAGAAGGTACTTAGCAATACTAGGTTATACCTCATAGTTAGTATATGTAAATGTGAGAACTGTGGGAAGATGTTCTACATATGTAGAACAAGCATGTGCACGTTTACTGTAAAGTTTGATGAGGTGAACCAAGAGGAGCTTATTGGTACAGCTAAGTCAAGAACGCGGAAGGGTTCGAGAAAAAGGACTGCAAGTCGTTCAAGGTCCTCGAGAAGTAGCAGAGAAAGAGAAAACAAGCAATCTTCGTGAAAGAAAAGGGAAAAGAAGATATTGCTAGAAGTAGAACCTGAACCGAGAGATATAAAAAACATCTACACATACGCCTCAGAGAACATGCGTGAACACGAGATTCCTCTAGCTCCTATAGACAGGATATTACATAAGGCAGGCGCAGAGAGAGTTAGTGAGGACGCCGTTGTCATGTTGAGGGATCTTGTTGAGGCCATTGCTTACGAGATAGCTGCTAGAAGTGTCGAGGTTGCAAAACATGCAGGTAGAAAGACCGTGACCGCGGAGGATATAAAGATAGTGATAAGGATACTCAAATGTATATACCTACCAATGATATAGTTGTTCTTCTACTACGTCCTCTCTACCAGAGTCTAATGGAGATACTCGATTTTTACATTTATGTGCTTAATTTGATATGTTTGTAATAATGGGCCTTAGGAGGTCAAGATGCTGCTAGTGTTTGCTGTATTTAGAGGTTCTTACTGGGTGTTCCTGCAACATCTGTCAATATATGTTCGAGTGTAGTGTCTTGGCTTCAGCACGCTGATTATGTAGTCGAATGCCTTGTCCGGGTCGCTGTCTTTGCCGCACGTGTAGATGTCTACTGTTGCGTATCTATACCTTGGCCAGGTGTGTACTGCGATGTGGCTCTCTACCACTAGTGCTATCACGCTTACTCCTTCCTTGTCTCCACCATAGAACTTCCATGACCTCACGTCGACAATATGCATGTTTGCTACTGTTGCTGCCTCAATGACTAGCTTTCTTAGAAAGTCCTCATCGTACAGCAGCTTCTCGTTGACCTCATACAAGTTCCCTACAACGTGCTTGCCGTACACGAGCACATTGCTTGTTGACTCGTTCTTAGCCAGCATTTTTGCGATGGCTCCCAGCCGGTGAGGAGTCTGAAGTGGTCTTCTTATAAATCATTCTCCTTGCTCTAAGCTACGTGAGCGTGCCCTTTGTCCCAACCCCGAAGAAGGTCCTGCATAGAATGCTGAGTCTACTTGAGCTTAAGGAAGACGACGTCTTGGTAGATCCAGGAGCTGGAGACTGCAGAATAGTAATAGAGGCCTCAAGGCACTATGGGTGCGTGTCAATAGGAATAGAGAAGCTGTATCATCTCGTGAAGATGTGCATTGAGCGTGTTCGAAGAGAGAACCTACAACACAAGGTGATAGTGGCGTGGGGAGACCTATTCAAGTTCGAGTACAGCATTGCCACAGCAATCACCCTGTACCTGGGACCAGAGCTTAACGAGAAGCTGCGTCCTAAGCTTGAGCGTGAGCTTAGGCCAGGTACGCGTGTAGTCAGTCATGACTTCGAGGTACCAGGATGGAAACCCATAGCAGTCGAGACTGTCGATGGACCTGACAGACCCAGAAAGCTTTATCTGTACAAGGCCGGTGTAAGCTTCTAAGCTCTCAAGGATTTTCTGAAAGTGATGAGGGATTCGAACACTGAGCAAGTAACAAGTGATGAATTATGAGCCAGCTGAGCGCACTGTCCCTACAACACCTCAATTAATTGAGCGAAGAAACAGCGATTTAACATCAGGCTGGGACGGCCTCATCAGCTATCAGAATCAGAAGTGATCATCACGCGGATCGATGTTAGGAGTACACGCTAACTATGTCTATTTTATCTCTTTCTATCTTCAGTATCTTAGGTCTCACAAACCTGTAGGGTCCAGCTCTTGACGAGAACACGGTTAAGACCTTACCGTTATGGTTCCACTTGTATCCCTCCGCAGTATACTCATGTGCTCTCACTATTAGCTCAATAGCGTTCTCCTGTAGGAAGCTCTCTGTCACGTCAGGACCCCAGAAATATACGCAGAGTCCAGATGGGTCACATCCACGTAGGTAGTTTGGAACAAAACCTCGAACCTCATCTGAGGGATCATTCCACAGTATCTGGAATGCTATCCTGTTCCTAGGCTCCTCGTCTCCCTTCGGCAGGTCTCTTATCTGGCTCAGCTTAGTCACGCCCATGGCTAACCCTCCATGAAGCATAAGGTATCTACCATTCACTAATGCTGCATATGGCAGGTTCGAGAATACCTCCTTGAGTATTAACTGATACAGAAAGAAACTCTTGTCCTCACCTAGCTTCTGCTGCAGCTCCCAGACAAAGCCATACTCTATGTTCATAAGTGGAGACTCGTGATTTCCTCTCAGTAGAACAACACAGTCAGGATACTCCTGCTTAAGTCTCAGTACCTCAACGAGAGTCTCAATCTGGTACTCTCCACGATCTACATAGTCTCCAAGAAACACGAGCTTCCACTCTCTCGGTCTGTATCGCATCAGAACCTCTCGAAGAGTTGGCAAGTCTCCATGAAGGTCTCCAACAACTACTATCTTGTCACCACTTACCTCAACAAGCTGAGGCTCGCTACGTAGAATGTTTCCTACCTCGTTAATGTTGTTGAGAATATAGCTGACAATATTGTCCAGGTTGCTCATTTTATCCTCAAAACTAAGCATTTATTATAAAACTCAACCTTGTGTAGACACTCTCTAAGGTGATATGCGACATAAGAGTAAGATTGTCAACTCTGGATCTAGAAGATGTATACAAGATAATTAGCAAGCTACTAGGCAAGAAGATAAGACTGCCATATAGAGCATCAATACAGAATCTTCTCCTGGGAGTACTGAGAGTAGGCTACACATACAGTGAGTGGAAAGGCAAGATAGAACTACTACTGACACTCCAGTCATTCAATGCACTGATAGATGCACTGATAGAGCATGGCTTCAAGGTAATGTTCACTGAGCAGGACTACATGGACTGCATAGAAGTATCAAGAGAGACAGAGAAACCCATAGTGGTATGCGATGATTACGATCTGTCAAAGGCTGGACTGAAGAGAATCACCATGCTTAACCTTGAAGTTCTCAGAAGGTATCTTAGACCAAGAATAGTAATTGAGAACTATAGAGGTAGCAGCCTCATCAACTATGTCAGGATAGTCTACACGGTGAAGACTGATAGAAAGATCCCAATATTTTACATACTGTACAGGCTCACTGAGAGAGACCTAATGCTAGGTGTTAGAGCGTGTCTAGAGAGGGAGTTCGAGAGCATCACTGAGGACGTCATTGCTTACTCAATCATGTACTACATAAAGAGCGTTGATCGGGTTGAGAACGTCAAGTTCTTTGTCACTAGATATGTTATGGCAACACTTAGGCAATACATAGATAACTGCATAGTAAATGAGTATGATGGTAATGTTGAGGTGTACGCTGAGGGTACATGTCTAGCAAGATGTACATGCATTGACTGCGACCTGTACGTACTTAACTACATAGATGTGCCTGCCTTACTCAAGCATGGAGTAGATGTTCAGGTTATGAAAGTTGGGTAGGCTAGACTAGTGGTCTGTACATTGGTCTCATGCTTACTCTTCTTGGAAGAGTGAGCTCTATCCTTGGGTATCCTTCAAGCTCTCTCTCTATCAGGGCCAGAAGATTGTCTATAGACATCTTGCGAAGTTGTCTCTCTCCGCGTATTCTCACGCTCAGCACCTTGCTGGAGATCTCCTCCCTGCCTATCACCACTATGTATGGTATCCAGAGCTTCTCTGCTTCTCTTATCCTCTTGCCTACAGGCTCATCACGATCATCTACGTCCACTCTTATTCCTCTTGCCTCTATAATGTCCGCGATCTCGTCACAGTGCTCTACGTGCTCTCGTGATACTGGTACGAGTCTCACCTGTATTGGACATATCCAGGTAGGTAGTCTCGGGATCTTGCCCTCCTTCTCGTCAAGTGCGGCTCGCTGAAGAAGTGCATATATGTACCTCTCTATGCTTCCAATAAGTGCGGTGTGTATTATCACTGGATGTCTAGAAGATCCATCTGGTGCTCTGTAAGTTATTCCAAACCTCTCCGCATTACCTACATCTATCTGCATGGTGGCTATCTCTCTAGGTCTCTCTAGCTCATCAACTATGTTGAACTCCACGTTCAGAACCCAGTAGTATCTTCTACCTTCAATCACGTTGACGAGGATGGGCTTGCCTTCTCTCCTAGCATACTCTCTCAGGTAGTCCAGGTTGCTCTCATAGAAGTCTCTCGTCACGTTCCACAGCGCCACATAGTCTAGCCCTATCTTCCTTATCTCGTCATATATTATGTCGTGAACCTTGAAGCACAGCGTCTTCGCCTCTTCGAGGTCTCTCGTGAATATGTGTGTGTCAGGCATCGTGAACTTTCTCAACCTGAAGCACAGCGCTGTCTCTCCTGGCTGCTCATATCTGTAGCTATCTGCGAGCTCCATCACCGCGAGGGGCAGATCTCTGTAGCTTATGACCCAGTCTCTCACCATGGAGAACTGCTGAAAACAGGCTGCATACCTTAGCACAAGCTTGTCGTCGTCAGTCTCGATCACGTACATTCTCTCGCCAAAGAGCCTAGCATGCTGGTACACAGGCTCTGCACTAAGTCTAAACATGTTTGTACCTCTAACCTTTAGGATCGGTATTCCTAGCCTCTTCGCGACAAGCCACGAGTATCTCTCAACAAGTTCGTACATTATCGTTGCCTCAGGCCCAAACCTCATGTGACCATAGTCAGACAGCGGCTCCCACTCAAACCCAAACTTCTTGCAGTAGTACAGGTACCTCGGCTCCTGACCTCCAGGAAGCTCTTCCTTAAACACCTCTTTCCTGACGAGAATCTCGAGGTCACGCTCACTCTCTCTAAACGTGTATTCTTGTGGGCTCACAATCCTGCCATCTGGGGTCACTATGACGTAGAAGTTTCTAGTTGGCTCAGGTGTCTCGGGCTCACCAACCCTGACCTTATGAGGCTTGTACGTTCTGCTTAGCTCAGAGAGGGGATGTCCATAGCACTTAAGCTCGAACTCCTTGTAGTACCCAAATGGTGCTGCGTGGAACCTGAGGTTGCTCTTAGCACACTCACGTCTTAGGATATCCTCGAGCTGCGCGAAGACTAGACGTGCTCTCTCTGGCTTTGCAAGGTCAGGACTCAGGTGGGCATAGGGATAGAGCACTATACACTCAGCCTTGACCTTCTTAGCGACCTCGAGGACGTCTCGCACAATGTTCTCGAGATACTCTCTGTCAGGTATGTCCCATTTCTCTACCGAGGTAAACACTACCAGAACGTTCTTGTCGCTATAGCTCTCGCTTTCAGGAGAGGGCTCAGGCACTCCACTCAGTGCACGCTCCCTGACTCTGTACGAGAACTTCTCTGCATGTATTAGAAGTATCCTCATTAAGCTCAACCTAACTAGGACAGGAGAGTAATAAAGCGTCTTCACGTTCAGGAGCCCCTATTTAAGCTCACTCACGCCACACATAGTGTAAGGTCATGCCGTACGTGGTTATAGTTGACTCGAGAGAGTACAGGACTGCTGAGGAGGTAGTAAAGAGACTGAGGAGACTTGGAGCAACGGTCATTCAGAAGATGCTTGATGTTGGAGATTACGTTGTCTCAGATAAGGTAGTCATAGAGAGGAAGAGAGCAAGCGACTTCATATCATCCATAGTTGACGGAAGACTCTTTGAGCAAGCCAAGAAGCTTGCAGATAGCTGCTCGAGACCAGTGCTGATCCTGGAGGGAAATCTGTGGTCCGCAACAAGATACAGAAACGTTCATGTCCATGCTGTCCTTGGAGCACTGCTGACATTAGCACTGAAGTTCAACGTGCTTGTACTGCTAAGCAGAGATCCAGAGATGACTGCGTTCTACATATATGACCTTGCGAGACTTGAGCAAGAAAAGGAGAAGCGAGGCATAAAGACAGTATTCACGCGAAAGAATAGGTCAATAAGAGAGCTTCAGATAGGGCTTCTCTCTACGCTGCCAGGAATCGGTCCAAGAAGAGCAGAGAAGATCCTACAAGAGTTTAAGACACCGCTAGAGGCGCTCAAGAACTTCAAGCTATGGACCAGGGCAGGAGTCCCAGAGAGCACTATTGCACTGATTAGGAAGATCCTAACAACAGAGTACGAGAAGGCAGATGAGGAGATAGCAGAACAGCCCACGATAGACTCTGTAGTCAGAGAGGGCTCGGGAGACAACAAGAGAGAGCTCAGAGAGAAGCCCACAGGAATTCTACGCTTCTTTCAGAATGAACATGAAGACGGTCAGCGTTCAAATCCTTCTTCATGAGAGAGTGCTCCGTCCTTCTACCTCTCATCACCCCGCGTCTACTTGCTACAGCAACCCCTACTTAATCTCTAGCTGACGTATTTCTTTACTCTATCTATGGCCTCTATGCTTACAGGGTCTATCTCGAGCGACCTAGCTACGTCTATGGTCAACATTCCGAGCT
Source organism: Thermoproteales archaeon (assembly GCA_027036495.1). Lineage (GTDB taxonomy): Archaea > Thermoproteota > Thermoprotei > Thermoproteales > Thermocladiaceae > JAADER01. Next base: position 15,831 of record JALWFJ010000070.1, on the reverse strand, counting down.
GAGTAATTCCATACATTATCTCTCCAAGAAGAGAGCTTCCAGAGACCTTGTACTCGATTGGATTGTATCCATATTCTTCCAAGACCTTCTTGACCGCATCAGCATGTTTCCTGTAGCCTAGGTTCAGGTTCTCTGTTACGCTGCTCCTCACTATCAAGATCTCAACATCTCTGTGCTTTCTAACAAATGCTGCTATGTCGTTATGTTCTGACTCAGGTAACATGCACACAGTGACTAGCTGCTTTGCATTTTCGTTCATGTCGTTCTTGAACCTTAGACCAATGCTTAGTACAGGTCTTGGCACAAAGACTACCACGTGCTTATTGCTGAGTCTTAATGCTAGGTCTCTTATGCATGTGTACTCCCTTACTGCACGCTCAATGTCGTCTATGCTGCTTATGGAGTCTCTAATTATTCTGTCTCTGTAGCTAGGCTCAAAGAGTGAGAGCACGTTGAGGGTAGAGTATAGCAGTCCTGGAAGTGCGTATCTAGGAGCTGTAGCTCTAGGAACAGGAACATAGGGCAGTCCGTACTTCTCTGCGAGATCACGTAGTTTACCGCCTGTCGAGATCGCTACGACGGGTATTGACTTGTCTATGCACTCGAGGTAGCAGGACACGGTCTCAGCAGTGTTTCCCGAGTAACTTATGGAGAGCACAAGGTACCTCTCATCTATGTAGGGTGGTAGCTCAAGATCCTTGACGACTATTATGGGCTTTCTAAGCATTATTGAGAGGTAGTCTAGCAGTATGTCGCCAACTATGCCAGAGCCTCCCATTCCAGTCACGACGTACCCAACGAAGTCTCTCGAGTAGTCAAGGACTCTGCCGTTGACGTTGTACTTGTCTCTCTTGACGTCGAGCTGCTGTCTCAGTGCCTCTCTAGCTAGCTGAGGCCATCTTGGATAGTCTATATACTCGCTCACCTTGATCCCTAACCGGTTAATTAGCGTCTCTAGTTCTAAAGTCTACTGAGGACCGTGCTGCTTAGAGTAGCAATTAATGATGCTGTTGAGATCGTGCGCGACCTGCCTTGGGACAGGATCGTGCAGATCAAGGAGCAGCTTAAGAAGCTTGGATTCAAGTGGACTGGTGAGTGTTGGAGAGGAAGAGTGCTGTCTCCCTCAACTGTGCTGAAGCTGAGAGAGCTTCTTGATCTGAGACCCAGCGAGATTAGGAGAATCCTCGAGACCTGTCTAGTAAATGCTGAGGGTGGGGTAGTAGGGGTGGACGTGGTTGATAAGTCTCTTCTGCCGGAGGAGATACAGGAATGCATTGTTGAGGAGGTTGATACTGTCAAGGTGGTGTCTGTTCCCTGCTTCGTTAGAAACTTCATACGAAGAGACACAAAGTATCTAGCCAAGGCGACATCATTTGAAGACTACATTGAGCAGGGACTAAGAGAGTTTAGGAAGTCTGTAGAGAAGTTTCTCATTGTTGGAAACCTTGAGCGAGCTCTAGAGAGCACAAAGGAGTATCTGCTCTCTAGCAGCAAGACAAGAGAGATCTATCAGAGACGTCTAGAGTGGTGGACTGCACGTCTTCACGAGAACTATGTTGAGGTGAACTTCCTGAAGAGGGGACTTCTGAGAGAGCTCATGGCACAGCTAAGGATAAGATACAACAAGGTTGAGCCAGATGGCACAGTTAGAGAGCTCATGTTACCTGTCATAAAGAGAGAGAACATAGTTAGGGTTGACGACCATAGATGGAGAATATACTTTCCACAGTTCTTCAAGGAGAGAGTAGCAGAGATATTGAGACATGCAGGATACAGAGTCGAGGAAGTAGAGTACGTACCCAAGAAGCTCAGAGGCATAAGCGACAAGGTCAGCCTCTACCCATTTCAGGAAGAGGCGCTTCAGAGATGGCTAGCCAACAAGCACAGAGGCACCATAGTCATACCCACTGGTGGAGGCAAGACGTTCATTGCTCTCAAGGCAATGGCACAGCTGCAGGTCAGGACACTCGTACTGGTGATAACCGAGGAGCTTCTAGAGCAGTGGGCTCACAGAATAGAGAGCTTCCTAGGCTACAGACCTGGCAGACTTAGTGGAAAGTATGATGAGCTGAGAGAAATAACAGTGTGCACGTACCACACAGCAGTCAAGGACATAGACAGACTGAGAGACAGGTTCGACCTAGTGATAGCAGATGAGTGCCACCACGTGCCAGCAGAGACTTTCAAGCAAGTGCTCTTTCAGCTATCTGCTCCCTACAGAATGGCTCTCTCAGCAACAGTCGAGCGCAGCGATGGAAACGAGCATCTGATATTTCTGGCATGCGGAGAAGTCGTGTACAGAGTCTCCTACAGAGACCTAGTCAAGCACGGTCTAGTAGTGCCAGTGCGGCACTTCAGAATCTATGTAGACCTCTCAGATGACGAGAAGAGACTTTACGAGAAGAAGACAAACATACTTGAGCTGAAGTCCATAGCTTGTAGAGCAAGAGCCAAGATTGACGTAGCTGTGAGGATTGCGAGAGCAGAGTATGAGCTTGGAAGCAAGATACTCATATTCACTCAGTATAAATCACAGGCAGAGGAGCTTTATAGGAGGCTGAGAGAGGAGATAGGGAAGGTTGCACTGATAACAGGAAGTACACGTAACAGAGAGACACTTTTTCGAATGTTCAGCAAAGGTGCCATCAGAGTCATCGTAACCACAACCGTACTCGATGAGGGAGTAGACGTGCCGGATGCAGACACAGCAATAATAGTGTCAGGAACAGGAAGTCCAAGACAGATGATACAGCGTATAGGAAGAGTCGTTCGAGCAGCACCTGGCAAGAAGGAAGCCAGAGTATACGAGCTAGTGACAAGAAGAACAGTAGAGGAGGCACTAAGCGAGAACAGACACCCAAAGAAGGAGATCGAGGAGATAGAGTGTAGAAGAGTCCTAGCAAGAGAGCTAGAAAAGCTTCTCAGACACATTCACAAGCTAGCGAGCTCATCAGCTCAGGTGAGAGAAGACTATAAACGTATCGTCTAGTTACCTAATCTCATTATATTAGTCAGCCGTAGCAGTATACACGTGAAGACTCTAGAAGAAATAATCAACATGCTTCTAGCTAGTCTTTTAGGATCAACGCTGCTCATACTGCTCGTTGCACTAATAAAGCTGGTGATAAAGATATGATGCGCTACGTAGAAACAATAATACTATATCTCGCTGCTGCAACATGCATAGCACTAACACTCTACGGAATAATGAAGATAATGGCAAGTATTTTACTATGATGTCTGTCACCGTGTCAGATTTCATAGTATTTATCGTCATAATGTGTATATGTGCAACAATGATAAGTATAGCAATATCAAGCCTTAATCACGTAGTACTTAACGTGGTCCACGGATGCGCATACGTTATACATATCTACAAGAATAACACAATTATTGTAGACAAGATATGTACTTGACGTATATAGGAATAATAGTGCTTATACTTACTGCAATAGTAACATCAATAGTAATAATATCAGCAAGAGCTCACGTAAACAAGGTGGCTCTTGAGAACGTAACGATATGTCAAGACATTAAGTGTGTGATAAAAGTAATAAAAAGATTTATGAAGACTAAAGGTTGCGGAGAGAGAATGCTAATTGAGGGATACTGTAGAATAGTACACATATATAGAAGCTTGTTCGAGCTATGTTGTGGTGGTGAGTGCGTACTTATTAATCAGTCTTCCTGTAGCTAACTTTTCTCAGGCACCTATCAATGATGTTCGGTGATGTATTCTAGACCAGGCTGATGTGTGATGAAGAACCAGGGTTCTGAACTACTCTCGCTCCTCTAGTGGCACATACTTGAGTCCTAGAGGACCTCTGTACTTTTCTAGAGGTCTGATGAGCTTATTGTGGTTCCAATACTCTAGCACATGTGCAACCCACCCAACCACTCTAGATATCGCGAATACTGCAGGATTGTAGTCTGGCGGTATACCTAGCTGATATAGCACTACTCCAGCATAGAGGTCAACATTTGGTCCCACTCCCTTGCTTCCTAGGTACTTTTCAACCACCTCTTCAAGTCTCTCTGCTATCCTGTAGATTTTCAGGGAGTCACCACCTTTTCTCAGTGCTAGCTTCTTGGCTATGTTCTTGAGTATCTTGACTCTTGGGTCTCGTGCCTGTCCCTTGTACACCCTGTGTCCAAACCCCATTATCTTCTCCTTTCTCTTTATTTTCTCAAGCACGTAGTCCTCGACTCGACCCTCGTCTCCTATCTCTAGGAGCATGTTCACTACCTCTCTGTTCGCTCCGCCATGTAGGGGGCCTTTGAGGCTGCAGAGGGCAGCTATTATAGCTGACCCCAAGTCAGACAGTGTTGACCCGACTGTTATCGCTGTGAATGTGGAGTTTGCTAGACTGTGATCTGCATATATTATGAATATCGTGTTCATTGCCTCATGCTCGACCTCGTCTGGCGTCCTTCCAGTAAGCATGTAGTAGAAGTTTGCTGAGTGATCAAGCTCTGGTCTAGGTAGAACCACGTCGAGACCTCTGCTTATCCTGTAGAGGTAGGCCAGTACTACGGGAGACTTAGCTATTAGGTCGATTGCGAGCTCATAGTTGTCCTTTACTGAGAGCGTGTTCACGAATCTCATCTTTGTGCAGTAGTAGTCTATGCAGAGCCTCAGCACATCTATGGGATAGGCATCTAGTGGCAGCTTTCTTACAAGCTCTATCACGTCGCTGTCTATGTATCTCTTCTCTCTGAGCTTGTTCGAGAACTCTTCAAGTTCTCTACGATTGGGGAGTTTTCCATAGAGTAGGAGATATGCTACCTCCTCGAAAGAGGCATGTCTCACAAGATCCTCAAGGTCGTACCCCCTGTAGTAGATCTTTCCACTCTCAGTGTCTATGTAGCAGATGCAGGTCTCGTTCACATAGACTCCCTCAAGACCCCAGTACACTCTGTCACGCTCTGCGTTCTGCCCCAGAGCCTCTACTTTACTCATGCTCAGGGCTCCTAAGACATTCTTGCTCAAAGATATAAGCGTTAAGACTACCTGACTACGCTGAAGTGAGAAGGCAGTACTGCACCTACTGCAACAGTGAAGCAATAACAAGAGTGCCAGAGAGGGGAGTTAAGCTGTGCAGAGACCACTTTGTGCAGTTCTTCGAGACAGAGATTGAGAACGTCATTGAGCGTTACCAGATGTTGCAAGGAGTTAGAAGACTACTAATAGCAGTGTCTGGAGGAAAAGACAGCATAGCTCTCCTACACGTGCTGAGGAAGATCTCGGAGAGAAGAGGAATCGACCTTGTAGGGGCAACGATAGATCTGGGGATAGAGGGATACTCAGAGCACTGTGTAGAGATCTCCAGAAGGCACTATGAGAGACTTGGGGTACCCTATCTCATAGTCAAGCTAGAAGATTACGGGTTCACGATAGACAAGGCGAAGAAGTACGAGAAGAGCGTGAGGCCAGTATGCTCTGTCTGTGGACTAGTCAAGAGGTATCTGCTTAACAAGGTAGCGTTAGAGCTTAACTGCGATGCCATAGCTACTGGACACAACCTGGTCGATGTGGCGCAGTACATGGTGGCTAACTTCCTCAGCGGATCTCTGGATGCTCTGCTTAAGCTTAGACCAGTGACGAGGGGAGAAGACTTGCTTGTGACTCGAGTAAGGCCCTTCTTCTTCATGCATGAGCGATACATTGAGCTCTACGTCAACATTCTTGGACTTGAGTACGTGTCTGAGAGATGTCCATACTCGATGAGGGGAGCCGAGGGAAGAGACATGCCTTTTCAAGAGTATCTGAGAACCGTGCTGCTAGAGCTAGATCTTAGGTATCCAGGAACACTCTATAGAAGTGTACATAGCTTTGTTCGAAACGTGCTGCCTGTCCTTGAGAGACTCAGCGTTAGGCGTGGAGAGAGAGTTGGAAGATGTGCAATATGTGGCATGCCGACTCAGGAAGAAGGCAGAGTGTGCGCATTCTGCAAGATAAGAGACATCTTGAGTAAGGCTAATTGACAAGCACGCAGAACGTTATCTGACGAGGAGGTAGATGACCTATATAGGCAAGATAGAGCTAAAGATGGTCAAGATAGAGAAGCTCAAGCCTCATGAAGACGTTCTTCCACACCTCGTCGATAAGCTCATTGAAGATGTAAAAAGAAGAGGACTTCTGCATCCAGTCGTAGTTGACAAGTCTACCTACGTAATAATCGACGGGCATCATCGCGTAGAGGCACTCAAGAGACTTGGACTAGAAAAGATACCAGCTCTACTTGTAGACTACAAGTCCAGCATCATATCACTGAGAAGATGGTACTACGTGCTGGACTATGACCTGATTAAGTGCGAGCCTTGGTCTAACGTGATTGAGGATGTGCTCTGTACCTTTCTCAGAAGAATAGTCAGAAAGCTGAAGCCAGGACTCTACGAGGCTGTTCTCAAGCACTGGAAGCATCTCACGAGGATATACCATGACGATGTGCTTGAGCTGTACTGGCTCATACATCTAGGACTTAGAGACTTGCCATTCAAGAAGGTTCCAGAAGACCAGTATAGGGAGACCATGCCTGTACTTGTACCACCAGAGCTAAACAAAGGAATAGTCATCTCGGTAGCGCTAAGGAACAAGATCTTTCCGCCAAAGACCACAAGACACATAATATGCGTACCGATACCTGAAGTACGCTACAGAGTAAGCTGATCTAACATTATGTTCACTATGGCCACCTCCTGCTCAGGGCTTAGAGGACGAGGAAACTTGACAAACCTGGGCTTGAACAGTCTAAATGCACCTGAGTCTACGTGAACTGAGTCGATGCTGGTTATGTATGCTAGAGAGAACTTTCCCGAGAGGCTACACAGGGCCCTATCTATGGGTAGCCCTAGCTTATCATCACGCATCATCACGATGGACTCAGTTCCGAGGTGTCTTATCACCGAACAGAGATCTGTTCTATGGATATACACTCCTGGATGAGGGTTCCTCACACTCAGCTTCCTAAGTGCTTTCTTGATTATGCCAAATGCTGAGCTCTCATCGGCTCGAAGGTGTCTTATCTTAGACCCGTAGAACATCACTGCAAGTCCCTCCTTCAGGTAGAGACAAGCAATAGAGTCTCTCCTTATAGACCTAGAGATCAGGAGAGAGCTCACGATGAACCTTGCGTGAGGACCTCTTCGTGACTCTATGACTTCTCTAGACGTTAGCAAGACGAAGAGTCTCATAACCTCCAGTTAAGAATCTGGCTTATTTTGTGCTCACTCAGGTATAGACACGCTGTATGAGGCTTGTTGTCACTGGAACTCCAGGAACAGGCAAGACCACCATAGCTAGCAGACTTGCAGAGATGCTCAACCTGAGGTACGTTAATCTTAACAGAGAGCTTGTAAAAAGTGGTGCATGTAGGTACAACCCCGAGATATTTAGCTATGAGGTAATTGACGTAGAGCATGCAGAGAAGCTTGTTAGAGAAATTCTGCTTGAGAATGATAACTCCGTCTTTGATACTCTGCTTGTTGAGCTAGTAGATCCTAGCCTCATTGACTGGGTTATTGTGCTGAGACTAAACCCATACATTCTGTACAGAAGGCTAAGAGAGGAACGTGGATGGAGGGGAAGAAAACTGTGCGAGAACGTGCTTGCGGAGATCCTTGACTACTCACTAGTAAAGGCCATAGAGAGTGTTGGTGAGGATAAGGTCATTGAGGTCGACACTACGGGAAAGTCTGTCGAGGAAGTCATTAGAGAGATACTCGAGAAGATGTCAAGCTGTTCTCCAAGTCACGGTGTTGTCGATTGGCTCAGTGTTGTTGATCCCGAGTTTCTCCTTAAGCTAGACCTCTGTAGAGAAGGTGAGGACGAGCTTTGAGCAGCTGAACCGGCTAGTAGTCCACATGTGCCTTGTGTAGTATTCTCCTGATCTCGAACAGGAACGTCTTGCGCCATCCAAGCCTCTCCAGCTTCTTCGAGAGTGTTCTCAGAACTCCTCCGCGCAGCGTCACTACAAGTGCCTTGAAGACCCTACCATCCTTGTCCCTGTACAGTCTAATGAGGATTAGCCTTCTGCTGATCTCTCCAGCATAGTCCACATGCCTGCACTCTCTGGCTTTCGGGAAGATGAACTCGGAGAACTCCTCCTCAACAAATGATAGGGAGCTTACATGGTCCTCGTCTAACTCCTCCGCTAGGTTCTTAATTCCCGCGACCTGTAAATCCAGCAGGGCTACGTCTAGATCTCTCTTTAACTCAAAAATAGCGACCCCGAATATCTTTATGGAGGACACCCATGGACAAGAGACCTAAATCGCAATAAAAGGTTTTTGTCGTGTTAAAAGTACTCTGAGAGACACAGTGTTTATAACTAGGCTAGTAGGCTCAGAGACTACACGTAAAAGACAACCTATGTCGAGAAATAGAAAGCTTGATCCTCTTGAGGAGTACGTGATCATACCACTTAGAGTACTAGAAAAGCTGGTGAGGTATGCACTAGCGATGTGTCAGGATCGCTGTCCAGCAGAGAGAGACCCGGAGGCATGTTACTACCTGATAAGTCTCTGCAAGATTCTCGGTCTAGGTAAGCCGCCCTGCATGGAGTCGGACTACGCTGAGCTGTCCGAGAAGGCATTCCTGTCAATAATAAGAGAGATAGAGCACAAGTATGGAATGAAGATACAGGAGTTTCTTAGAAGAGCCAGAGCTAGAGGTCCAAGAAGCTTGGAGGAGCGAACTGACCTCATGGAGGCCGAGTTTGCCTTCGGCATGCTCAAGATACTCAGCTCTCTGAGAGGAAAGAGCATAATCATCGCTAAGGGATCACAGATAGAGATCATGGAGGACAAATAGAGGCGCTGCACGCTAGCGTGCTAGAGTGCTTACACCAAGTATGCTGTGTAGGAGCTCACGCAGCTCGTCAACGATGTAGGTCTTTGGCTTCACCATGTATAGAGACTTCCCATCACTGATCCACATCTTGTCTACGCCGTACTTTATGCAGATAGTTACGCCATTTATGCTGAGCTTAAGGTCATGATTACAGTCACTACAGATCTCACCTGCGAGAGCTTGATCGGCGTCAACCTCTCTTACCTGGAATGTCTTTCCCTTGATCTTAGCACGCATTTTCTGGACAGCTATACTGCTGACAGTAAAAGAGTGAAATGTGTAAGATAACAGTGATACTGGTCGACTTATCACACATTGCCTTGACTCAGGTACAGAAACATCCGTGTCTTCTCCTCCGCGAGCTGGGCTAAGCGTCTCAGATTGCTGTCCCATGCATGTGCTCTGCTTCTCTCTAGCTGTCTAAGTATTGTCGTGAACGTGAGTCTCCTTCTGTGCTCTGTGTAGGGTGACCAGCACTTGAATAGTGTGCAGAACTCAGGTTTAATCTCGTAGATTGTGCATTGAGTATTGCTGTTAGAGATCTCCAGAAACGGGCATGGACGTAGGAAATCAAGCAGTGCGTTCCATAGGACAAACAGCGTCTCAGGATCGATGTGCTCTCTCACCATGAAGGTGATATCAGCTAACTCTCTATCTCTAACTATGTCCAGCACGGTGTTAACGACCCTCGGACAGGTTGCTAGTCTCTCCGCATCGCTCATTGATATTGGTGGGGCGCCTGTAGTACAACAGTAGCCACACCTTATGCAGAGATCCAGTCTGTCTAGAACTCTGTATATCTCTCTAACTATTCTTCTGCTGAGAATTCTCTCAACATATTCAAAGAGTAGACTTATGCTATGAAGAGTCTTCTTCTTACCGTTAATCTGGACTATCACGGTATCCTCCACGTAGGGACCAACGTTGCTTGTTCTCAGCTTTCTGATGATATCTATCTGTGCTCCCTCTACTCTAATTGTTGCCTTCTTGCACGTCACGGAGGACCTGTTACTTTAATTTTACGCTAACCTATGTGTAGTTTGCGGAGGAGCTCATGATAGATGTAGAGAGAAACCTTGCACTAGCAGCTGCGACACATAGATGGGTATCTCCACAGCAGCTTGCTAAGCTCTACGTTGACTATGATCATGCCTACAGAGCTCTTCGCCGGTACTTTGACGAGGTGTACATACTGCAGACCTGTCACCGAGTAGAGTACTACCTGTACTCAGAGAGCGAGATAAGTGAGAATAAGGTCCAGCTTGCTCTTCGAGAACTGTATCGTCCAGACGACCACAAGGTGACGCACTTCAGAGTTATGCGAGGTGTCGAGGTCATAAGACATCTACTACGTGTTGCGTCAGGGCTTGACTCCGTGGTGCTTGGAGAGACCGACATTCTGGGACAGGTAGAGTTTGCATATCAGAAGGCTATTCTTGCAGGTGCTCTCAGAAGCGTGTTAAGAAGTCTAGTTGAGTACTCCATAAGGTTCGGAAAGCACGTTAGGACCGTGACTGGAATCTCAAGGGGGATCACGGGGTTTGGCTCTCTAACAATTAGATTGCTCAAGAAGCTGTATGGCGACCTGAGTACGATCAAGGTACTTGTGGTTGGTGCTGGAGAGATGGGGGCTAGCATAGTCAAAGAGCTTAGAGATGAGGGCGCAAGAGAGATAGTGATACTCAACAGGACGCTAGAGAAGGCACGTGAGCTAGCATCCAGGTATGGATGTCGTTACGATGTGCTAACCACGGAGACATTGCTGAGGTACTTGGAGAAGGTTGATGTTGCGCTCTTCGCAGTATCAACCTCGAGCCCAATTCTAGAGAGAGAGCATGTGCGGAAACTCAGGAAGAGACCACTCATAGTTGACCTGAGCGTACCTCCAAGCGTCAATGTCCAGGGAGAGACGGCCGTGATAGGGTTTGAAGATCTATGTAAACTTGCAGAGAAGTACAACAGGGAGAAGGTCGAGGAGGCTAAGAAGGTCGAGTTGATGTTGGAGGAGGAGATTAACAAGGTACTGGAGGTGCTCAATGTCAGGTTCTTATCAAAGATGATAGGTCTCTACATGAGATTTGCTGAGGAGATAAAGAGAGAGGAGCTTAACAGAGCTCTCTCTAGGGGGCTTGTAGATCCAGACACACTTAGGAGGATCGACATAGTCGTGTCATCAATAGTTAAGAAGACGCTTAGACCTTTCCTGAGAGCTGTCCAAGACATAGCTAAGGTTAGCCCCGTAGAGGCGTACTCCCTTTTAAGAAGAGTCTTGGACTCTATGAACATAGAGTTTGGTGAGGTGATGAGAAAGGTAGCCGCTGACTAAGATGAGGAAGGTCCATAGCGCTGATCACCTTTCTAAGAGTCTAGGCACGTTCACGTGGTACGGTGGATAAATTACTCCAAGCTCTGTTATGATGGCGGTCACGTATCTAGGAGGTGTTATGTCGAACACTGGGTTGTACACTGGAGTGTCAGGTAAGGTTATAAGTACGTTACCTATCTTCCTCACTTCGTCTGGGTCCCTCTCCTCTATCACTATCTCATTAACCCTTCTCTTCAGGTCGAAGGTACTCTTCGGTGCTGCAACGTAAAACGGTACTCCGAGCTCATGTGCTATCACTGCCTGCTTGAACGTTCCAATCTTGTTTATGACATGTCCATCTCTCAGTATTCTGTCTGCTCCCACTATCAACGCATCTACGAGACCCTTGTACATCACATAGCCAACGGCTGTGTCTGCTATGAGGACGTGTGGTATGTTCTCTACTCGAAGCTCATAGACGGTGAGTCTCGCTCCCTGGAGCCAGGGTCTAGTTTCAGGAACATACACCTTGATGTCCATTCCTAGATACTTTGCCAACTTTATTGGGGCAAGAGCGGTCCCAAGACCAGCACCAGCAAGTCCACCAGCATTACACTGCGTCATGACGGAGCTGCAGCCCTCAAGCTTCTCAAGTCCGTGGATTGCTATCTTTAGCTCTAGCTCAAACTCCTCTTCCTGTATCTTCACTGCAAGCCTCTCAAGGGCCTCTGCAAGCTCTCTCGTAGATGATACGCTCTTTGAGTCCACCATGCCTCGAGCATGTTCAAGCATGGTGGTGATAGCCCACTCTAGGTTCACTGCGGTAGGCCTAGCAGTCTTGAGGAACTGGCCTACCTCTGACAGCTTGAGGTAGATCTCCTCTAGCGATGTCGTCCTTGCTGAGAGTGTATGTGCAGCCATGGCAATCCCGTACGCAGCAGCAATCCCTATAGCTGGTGCGCCTCTCACAAGCATGTTCTTTATGCAGTAGTGCACATCCTCAGGTCCTCTAGCCTCATAGTACTCGACGCAGTGCGGGAGCTTTCTCTGATCAAGTACGTGCAGGACCTTTCTTGTAGAGTCCCAGATGAGTGGCTGGATCTTTGGCTTGATCTTTCTCTTGAGGTCCTCAAAGTCGAGGTTCCTCAGTGACATTTAGCCTGATATTCTGAGAAAGCAGAATTTAAAGACAGAGCAGCTATCACTCCTGAAGCGCTCTTCCGAGAAGCCTGGCAAGCTTTAGAAGCACTCTGAGCTTAAGCACTGAGATGTTCTTGCCGAACCTCTCTCTAAGACTCTGAATGAGCCTGCCGCACTCCTCGGAGCTAACGCCAGTCTCTCTGCACACGCAGCCCCAGTCCTCACATCTAGTTAGAGCTGCTGAGAGCTTAGCATCTCTCAGAATTGCCTCGGCAGACTCGATGTTGCTCAGGACAAAGTCTATTATCCTGTAAACTGCAAGCTCTACCGCAGTTAAGAGCTCCTCCTGTCTCAGCACAACGTTGTCCTCGAGCACTATCGTGTTAACTCCAAGCTCCCTGGCTAAGGACTCTGCTGAGGTGTTAGAGAAGCCTCTGGCAACTATGAGAGGCACAGCATTCAGTAGCTTAGCGTTCACGTATGCTTGTCTGACTCCAGTGACGTCGATCTTCCCTGCCTTGACCTCGATAGCGTATCTGTTTCCTGCTCTGTCCTCAGCAACTATGTCGACCTCCCCGACCTCTGACCCATTCAGCATGATTCTGACTCGTCTACCAACTATGTTAAATCCAAGCTTTGAGAGCAGCTCGGCAACGTAGTCCTCAAACTTCACACCGATGTTCGACATGGACCCTTTAGGATGATTACGTGAAGAAACTTGAATATGTTACGACTTGTAGCTCTTAGGGAGAGAGATATCTTCAGACTAGGCTGCAGAGACGATCATAGACCACTCTTCGCGGGTGTTGATCTTGGTCTGCCTCACAGGAGAACTACTGGTGTGGCTCTGCTCTGCTGTAGATGCAGGACTATATGGACGACACAGACGACGCCCACGGTTGCTATAGCTCTATGTACCTACCTTAGGCCTGATCTTGCTGCGGTGGATGCCCCTCTCTCGCTACCTAGGAGAGGAACTGAGAGAGGAATTGAGAAGATCTCAAGAGCGCTCGGCTATAGGCTCATACCACCACTGCTAGGATCAATGAGGAGACTCACTAAGACAGGAATGCTTCTAGCCGAAACTCTTGAGAGAGCAAACGTGAAGGTTGTGGAAACACATCCACGCTCAGCTCTACAGAGTGCAGGCATAGTAGACCTGATGAGGATAGTGGCTCCAGTGCGCTCAGGTAGGTCCTGCAGACTAACTAGGCACATGATAGATGCAGCAATATCGAGCATCGTCGCTGCGGCATACTACTTTAACCTTCATGTAGTTCTACAAGACAGCGAGAAAGGAAGCCTAATCTTGCTGTCGAGAAGCTTCGTAAGGAAATGCCTAAAGATAGAAAAGTAATCAGGGTTCATCCAGCAGCAGACATCAAGGAGCTTCTCAGAAGAGTACTCTACTCTAGACCACTTCTCGTGGAACGTGCACTCAGGGTTCTGGAGCTAATAAAGTCGAGACACGGATGCGTAGATAATGACCTGATAGAGCTAGCTAATGCAAGCTACGTGAGAGTTGAAGACCTAGAGTACATACTCAGGAAACTTGAGAGCGTGGGAATGATCAGCAGACTTCAAGACAAGATATGTCTCTCAGATAAGTTCTCAAGAACTTTGAGAGAACTAGCAGAGCTCTGGGAGAGATTCTTGTCGTCACGATGAGGAAACATGGTACGGATAGAGGGCTTCATCGTTAATAGAGACCTACTAGATACGCTGCGTAACACTACTGTTAGGCTCTTTGTGCCAACCTGCATGCTCTTTAGCAGAGATGTTGAGAGACTCCTTGTTCATAGGAAGGTAGCAAGTGTTGCACCACTAATAACGCTGGATGAAGCTCAGCTGTTGATACCAAACAGACTGAAGGCTCTGAGTGACCTAGCAAGAAGTGGTGTCAGAGACATCTGCATTGTTGCGCCTAGTGTCGAGAGCATTTCTGAGTCTATCAGGGTCCTAGAGATGTTGTCCAAGATCTTTGGTGTGTACACAATTGTTCTCTCTTCTGAGAGGATTGAGGAGAGTCAGACTATGTCCAGGATCTGCTCCAAGCTGAGAGTATTTCTGCCGCTTGCTAATGAGTCTCTAAGTCTTGTAAGGCTCTACAATATTGGAATTGTAATCTCACTAAGACTGTACTCAAGAAAGAAGCGGGGCTTGGTTAAAGTTGATCCAAGGATAGTTGAGCACAGTATTAGAGAGCTTAAGGAGCTAGGCAGGAGCGTTCACATAATCATTGACATACTTGACATAGGCTCTCATAGAGGCTCTCTATGAGGTCCCTCCAGGGAAAATATCCTCTCTTGACTATCATATTCGAGATACGTCTCTTCTCTGTCCTCACATAGATGCAGCACTGCTCGCAGCCAATCCACACATAGAGCTGATCCTCCTGAAGGACAAGCTGCCTCTTACAGATGGGGCAACGTTTGTTAAGCATCAATCTTGGAAATTCTTCGTTCACGGTTATGTGAGAAAACGCATTTAATATAGGGGGAGCACGTGACTTTCTACGAGAATTCCCTTGATTTTAGGTGATTCTCTTAAAAGAGGATAGTCCTGAGAGAAAACACTGAGAACATGAAGCCAAGACGCAGGTTCGTGCTAGAGCTTCACGAGAACCCCTGGACCTACATACTCAAGCTGTACCCCACGTCACATGAACGAAGGAGAGTCTTAAAGAAGCTCCTTGAGGGTGGCGAAGTCACAACAGAGTAAGCAACACTAACGTCACCGCTACGACTGAGAGAAGCGGCCCCAGGGTTGCTGGGCCATATCCCTTCTTGAGGCACAGCTTGACGTTAGCGTAGAATCCTAGAGCAAGTGCAGGTAGCACCACGGTTACCACCAGTGGGAGCGACAGCAGCTTCAGCTTGTAGCTAAGCACCATTAAGCTCCACGCGACTGCTGTTGAGTACAGAAGGAAGTCTCCTAGACCTAGGAGCATTCCGTCAATCTTGACTGTCAGGTCAGACAGCGGATTATAGTGTCTCTCTGTCACCTTGTCTGGAGAGGCTTCCTGTGCTGAGGAGCTGCCTCGGTGAGCACGCACGAGCTCTCTAAGTGGACCATAGTACACAACTATGTAGTCTATTACGGGAAACACCGCTAGAAGAATGAACGTTAGCGAAGGATCAAGCCACACTATCAGGTCTATGGAGGTCAACATTGAGAACACGAGCACAGCAACGTACCTAAGGAATCCTCCCCTGAAGAACAGCAGCACCAGCAGTATGCTCAGTGCTAGACCCGTAAGGAGAGTAAGAATGCTTGCCGTGATGCCTACTCTCGTGAATAGCAGTATCGTGTATATGCCTAGCGTACATGCTGGAATCATTGAGAGTGATATCAGGACTGTGACCCACATCCTGGCTAGTAGAACTCTCCTCATCCTTGCTATCAGGTAGAGGAGAGTAGCAGACACGGATAGGCCCACAAGTATCAGGAGAACCTCCTCCAGAGTCTCGAAGCTGTAAGAGGTGAAGTTTCCGTAACTCTTAACTATCTGTGAGAGTGCTGTCTTGCTCGTAGT
>JALWFJ010000069.1 GCA_027036495.1 Thermoproteales archaeon | reverse complement strand
ACTGAGCCAAGCTCTGTTGGCTCAATCTTGCCATCTGGGCTTACTCGTACAAACTCGCTCTCCTCTAAGAAAGCAACTACTCTCCTTATGCTATCTCGAAGCATCTTTTTCAGAACCTCGTTTGTCCCTACTCTTCTCTGATGAGCAGCAAGCGTGTTTAACATGAAGCTAAGTATTGAATCTATCGTGTTAGCGTAGTTGCTTGCAATTACTGCTAAGGTCTGAGTGTACATGCTACGTTCACTCAAGAACTTTGATACTACAGGTTCCGGACTTGACTTGACGTAGTAGTCTAACAGGAACTCTATCTCAGACTCCTTCCTCGCTATTAGCACAGCTTCGCCATAGGGATCAAGTCCTGGTCTTCCAGCTCTTCCAGCCATCTGCTTGTACTCTGCGACTGGTATTGGCTCGTACCCTCTTCCGGGCTCGTACCTCCTGTACTCATGTATTATGACTCTTCTCGCTGGGAGATTTACTCCAGCAGCGAGAGTCGTTGTTGCTACTACTACCTTGATGATCCTGCTCCTGTAGGCTTCCTCAAGCACTGAGCGAACCTCAGACTCAAGACCTGCGTGATGAAACGCGACACCATACTTGACGACGCGTGCAAGATTTTCTGCAAGGAGCTTGGAGGAGGATACGCTCTCTATCTTCCTGACTATGCTCTCGGTCTCTTTAGGATCTACAAGCTTTCTACTGTAGCTAGCTATGAAGGACGCAATGCTCGATGCGAGCCTCACAGTGTTTGACCTAGAGTTCGTAAACACGAGAACCTGTCCACTCTCTTCAACACAGTCGACGACTAGGTCTATTACCGGATCCTTGAGCTTTCTTACCTTCCTTACCTCACCATCCGCAAAGTGTATCTTACCATCATAGTACACTCCTTCTCGCAGATCAACGGGTCTCCAGCTTGACTTAACAAGTCTCGCATGAAGCCACTCAGCAATCTCGTCCGCATTACCGACCGTAGCACTTAACGCAACTATCTGCGGGTCTAGCTTTAAGGCCCGTATCTTAGCTATTATCGACTCTATTATTGGTCCCCTCCTTTCGTCAGAGATGTAATGTATCTCGTCCACTATGAGGAGGCCTACTTGAGAGAGCCAGCGCACCCTGTGTCTGAGTAAGCTATCAAACTTCTCGTACGTTGACACTATTATGTCGTACTTCTCTAGCCAGAGATCTCGTGACTCGTAGTCACCAGTGCTTACTGCAACTTTTACTCCTAGATCTTCATACAGCTTCAAGTCACGTGCCTTCTCGTGTGCTAAGGCTTTCAGAGGCACAAGCATCACTGCTTTCCTCTTGCCTCTCAGTGCTAGGTTCACCATTGCGAGCTCTGCTAAGAATGTCTTTCCGGTAGCTGTCGATGTCGCTATTACGAGATTTTCTCCGTCAAGAAGGCCAGCTCTTATGGCCTCTTCCTGTGGAGGGTAAAGTACTGTTACTCCCTTACGTTCCTTAATTATGCGCTTAAGCTTCTCGTCTACTGGCAAGTCGTCTATCCTCAGGGTCAAAAGGGATCACGAGACTAACTAACAAACGATATTTAAGGGATTGTCGTTCTGCTGTTATTTTCTCTTTCGAATAATGATTCACAGATGTTGCATGTAGGAGAGCACAGCATATAAGGGGGTTCTATTTAAGTTCATAGCTAAGATAAGTATGAAGCTGAAGATAGGAGTAATAATGTACCAGACGAGTAACTCGAAAGGTCAAGAGCTAGCTGCCCAGAGGATGGTCAAGTGGCTCAGGAAGCTTGGACATGAGGCATATCTCATTACTAGCATATTTCACGACAATGAGCCTGTCGTAGAGGAGAGAGAGGTCGAGTCAAGAGGCTACATCTTCTCGGAGAGTGATCCTTACGTGAGTGTGCCTACCTTGAGAGTACCCTCCTACATTGCATCTTGGCCTCCTAGAAGAGTGATGTTTAGAGACTTCGTAAACGTGTTAAAGAGGATAATTGAGGACTTTGGTCTCAATGTCTTGATAACTCACTCTACGCTTTGGAACGGTCCAGAAGACACATCTAAGCTTGTGCTCTGGTACAGGACGATTAGAGCCCTAACAAACAAGGGACATGACTGTGTCTACTGCCATATGAGCCATTACCAGCCTCCAGACCCAGTCTACTACGAGCCTGTTGAGCGTGCCTACAGGATTGCATGGAATAAGCTGTACTTTCCTCTCATATTTAGCGTAGCTGACTTAGTCCTATGTGTAACGCCAATTGAGGCTGAAGACATGTTGCTGATGGGTGCTAGACCAGAGCAGCTATACGTCTATCCATGCGGAATAGATGATGACGAGTTCGCAGAGTTCGACAGGATAGACTCCTCAGACTTCAGGAAGAGATTCAACATACCTGAGAACGTGAAGATAGTCACGTATCTTGGAACGATAGAGAGGAGAAAGAATCCGCTAGCTGTGGTCAGAGTAGCAAGAAAGCTCTCACATAGAAGGGATATACATTTCGTGATTGCAGGTAGACAGGGAGATCAGTGGGAGCAGGTTCTGAAAGAGGCGGAAGGTCTTAACAACATCACGTTCACGGGAGAACTCTCACACGAGGATAAGATCAAGCTAATCAAGGAGAGCTACCTTAACATAATAATGAGCAAGATGGAGGCACTAGGACTTACCCAGATAGAGTTCATGTATGGCGGTGTCCCCGTGATAACCTCAGCAATCTACGGTCAGAGATGGGTCGTACGCAATGGTGTAGATGGAGTTCACGTAGGAGGACCAGACGATATAGAGGGTGCTGCGAAGGCAATAGAGATGCTGGTTGATAACCCAGAGCTTAGAAATTACATGAGCAAAAATGCGAGAGAACGTGCAAGACAGTTTTTACTCAGCAAGACAACCTCGAAGCTTGCAGACAAGCTCTTCGAGGCGCTCAGATGCAGGCAGTGCATCTCGGTTGGCGTAAACGTGTAGGTTATCATGAGGTTCTTACTACTTGGTCTAGGTGGCTGGATCTCACCACCACTACTCGATACAGTCTCAATATTGGTGGAGATAAACGACAAGATGATACTGCTAGACTGTGGAGAAGGAGTCTCTAAGCAGATAGCTAGACTCGGGATAGACATAGAAAGACTAGGCCTGCTTGTTCTATCACATGCACATGGTGACCATATACTCAGCTTTCCCTCACTCATTCTTCAACTTAGATATCGTGGATATAGTAAGAGGCTTACAGTAGTGGGACTCTCTGGAACTCTGAGAGTAGCACAAGAGCTTGCAAGACTGACAGGAGTAGATAGACATCTATGTCTAGTCCAGTTTGTCTCGGTAGAGAAGGACTCAATTATGGACAAGATAGGGAAAATTCTCGAGAACGAAGATTTCGAGATTTACTCCACAGTAGTTAAACACTCTATTGACTGCATGGCTGTAAAGATAGTCGATAAGAGGACAGGACATACCCTAGTCTACTCTGGTGATACAGCACCCTGCGAGAACATTGTTGAGCTTTCAAGAGATGCTGACGTAGTGATACACGAAGCCACTTGCAGTGACCCGGCTGCACATCAACATGGTCACTCTACACTCAGAGACGCAATTGAGATCGCTGAGAAAGCTAGAGCTAAGGTCCTAGTGCCAGTACATTACTATGCTAGCGGTGAGGTAGTTTCGAGAGGAAGTTCAAATGTGTGTATTCTCATTCCAAGTCCCGGTGTGTGGTTTGATATTGGAAGACTAGTTAGTCTTTGTCAAGGTTAGGTTAAACAGTACTGTTACTGAGAGTAGGTAGTGTAGTAGGAGATGCCGCACATCACGGTAAAACCTGAGCTATGTTATAGATGTAAGACGTTTAAGAGACTCTGTGGCCTCTCTGTATGTCCTGTTAGAGAGAGGCTTAAAGTTATTGTTAGAACGTACTCTACAGTTGCGCTCTCTAGTTCTGTAAGTGGATCAACTCCACCAAGCGGCGTGATTGGAGAGAGAGGTTATCCCAGAGTTAGTGTCGTGGTTAATGTTCCTCCAGGAGAGACTGGTTCTAGCGCAAAGATGTTTGACAGCCCGTTAGACTGGTGGACACATAGACTCAGCCTGGAAGACATAGTGAAGCTTAGATCCCAGATGATCTCGACAGTGTGTGGGTCAGTTAGAGTTGAAGAGTATGAAAAGCTTCTGGAGAGGGAGATCTCACTTAGCCAAGTCGCCTCAAGACCGGTTGACACGGAGGTTAAAGTAGAGAAGATAGTTAACAAGAGGCTGCTGCTTGATCTACGGATACTTCCACTCAGTGTTCAGGTACGTGGCGACCTCAAGGTCACATCTAACCCGCATGTTCCTAGAACTCTCGACAAACTGATCTACGATGACGTTAAGGCTCGAGAAGCCGTTGTTCTTCTCTACACCTCCGGTCTCGACATATACACCATACAGAGAGCATTCAGCTTCGGCCTGCTAGGCGAGAGAAAAAGAAGGAGACTGGTGCCAACTAGGTGGGCAATAACTGCGGTCGACAAGATAATAAGTAGTTACCTCAGAACACAGGTTAGAAAGCTCAAGATAATAGACAAGTTCTACCTATATCAGGCGGCTTATTTAGGTAATAGATTTACTGTGGTGCTGATACCTGACTCACTGAGAGTAACGTGGATAGAGTTCTGGTACTCTAGAGCTGGACTCTCAGAAAGACCTGTAGTATCTACAGTAATTGAGGAGGATCTAAGGGGAGAAGTTGAGACCATAGATGGAGGATTTGAGGCAGGTAGGATGGGGCTTCTAGAGGCTCTCCTCAAGATTGGGGCTCAGGCAAGGGTCATCATAGTGAGAGAGATACTTCCAGAGTACTATGTTGGAGTAGGGAATTGGCACATAAGAGAAGATCTACGTAAGCTAAACGAGATAAGCCCAGTCTTAACCACTGACAGTCCTGAGGAGCTCATTAGCTGTCTCAGACAGATAATGCATCCAGCAGCTGCAGAAGTGCTCCGTGCGCAGCTTAAGAGAGTACTAAGTCAAGCAAAGATAGTATGACGATAATAATCAGAGCTAGAGATTATGCCCCTAGCTTCATTATAGACCTAGCGTCTAGGTATCTTAATGAAGATAGACTTGTTGTTTTGCCAACAGAGACAGTATACGGATTAGCTGCTAGGGCGTGTTCAGAGCATGCAGCTAGGAGGCTTCTAGAGGTTAAGGGGCTCAGAGAGAGTCCCTTCACTATTCATGTCTCTTCGCTAGAGGAGGTATGTAGCTTAGCTAGAGTAAGCAATGATGTAGAGACCTTGCTTGAGCAGTTATGGCCCGGACCACTTACTGCGGTGCTACATGCAGAGCAAAGTATAGCGAGAGGCTCTAGATCTATGTCGGGTAAGGCTGGATTCAGGATTCCTAGACACCCTCTGACGCTCGAGGTTCTAAGAAGGAGTGGTCCCTGTCTCATGCCAAGTGCTAACAAGCACGATAGGCCAAGTCCCGTGGATGTGCAGGATGTGCTTGAGGATCTTGAGGATCTTGTTGACCTTGTCATTGATGCAGGGACCTCTGAGATCGGTATTGACTCGACGGTAGTGGACTTCACGGAGACACCACCACTACTACTACGACCAGGAGCACTGACAGTAGAGAAGCTCTCGGAGCTTGGAGTTACTCTGAGATTACCCACACACCTTCAGAAAGTACTAGAAAAGAGAAAGTACGTGTCATCAAACACCTCAATAATTGCAATTTCTCCAGGAACGCTGACCGAAATCCTCAAGAAAATAAGAGAGAAACTTACCGAAGCCGAGAGAAACGACTTAAAAACACTTCTCGTTGTGTCGCGAGAGCTGTTTGTTAATCTTCATAGAGAACACTTACCTAAGAAGACCTCACTCATCGTGTATGGATCGAGGACTCTAGAGGATGTCTATCCAGGATTTATATATAAGGTATTCAGATACATAGACAAGCTGAGATTCGACTTAGTGATAATTGAGTGTCCACCTAAGTGGGGTCTCGGTCTAGCCATCACGGACAGAGTGCTTGCAGCAGCAGATCACGTCATCTAGCCTAGTCTCTCCTCTGCATAGCCCTTTCGATCTGTGCAAGAAGGTCGTTTACTATTATCTCTAGTAGATGCTTACCTTTCTCTATATCTATGTTTCTTGTAAGTCTACCCACAACCCCTATGTCAGAGATCTCCTTTGTACGATAGAGCCTGAGAGAACCCTCTCTAACAACGTCAACTATTCTCTCAAACTTCATTAAGGACTCGTCTATTGCTGCTATTATGGATGTCTCTATCACTCCAGCGTGGTCAATCAGCGTGTCCGGGAACAGCTCCCTGAGCTTGAGCTTAACACGCTCGTTAAAGATGTAGTAGTGGTAGGTCTTTATGGTGTGCTTATAGTTAAGCACTCTTGACACTAGATCAAGTATCTCGCAGTTTCCCGCATGCGCATTTACCAGAAACACCGCTCTTGGGTTACAGGTCTCTATTACTGACTCCACAAGATCCTGCACGTAGGATAGGAACGTCCTAGGACTAACAAAGACCGTTCCAGGAAAGTCTCTGTGCTCCATAGAGCAGGAATAATATATTGGCGGCATTACTAGCACATTGTCTCCCAAGACTTTCTCGGCCACGTTACATACATACTCTGCAATTATCGTGTCTGTAGCATAGGGTAGATGAGGACCATGCTGTTCTATGCTACCAATAGGTATCAACACTACCCTGTTAGGAACAAAGTCAAGCGTAGTTAGCTCAGCAAGCTTCACAGTCTGCTTAGAAGGCTCATAGCTAACCGGCATATTAATTGCTTACTTTCGGCATTTCTCTCAGCACAGATTAGGTAACGTATATAAATGTACTTTCTTAATGACATACTTAAGAAACTTAGCATAGAAGAGGCACATGATAAAGATAGCCATAGCAACTGAGGACGAAAAGACAGTGTCAGATAAGCCATTAACTGAGGCAAGCAAGTTCAAGATATATACACTGGACGTGGAAGGAAAGCAATTAGTCTCAGAAGACGTCAGAGAGAACATGATAGGAACAAAAAGCGAGGATGAGGAGAATGCCTGCAAGCTACTTCTAGAGAGAGTGCTCAATGACGTAAACGTAGTCATAGCATCGATGTGCACAAGATACTCATACTACTACTTACTGTCAAACAACGTACAGGTATTGTTAGTAGAGGAGGGAACACCAATAGAGCTTGTAGAGGAGTACCTAAGAAGAGCCCTAGAGGAGATAGAGCTCGAAGAAGAGGAGTACGGAGCGTAAAAGGGCTATATCTCCCAGCTTCTTTCTACATAATTGCTTAACGTCTCTAGAACAAGTAAAAAGAGACTATTCTTGGAAAGATACGTAGCCTGTACCTATTAATAAAAGGGAGGTTATTCGTATCCGTACTCCTTTCTCAGCTCCTTTGCCGCTCTAACTATGTTTCTCAACTTCTCGATTGCTATTTCTCTAGGAAGTCTCTTAAGACCACAGTCAGGGTCTAGGTATATCTTCTCTGGGCCGATGATGTCAAGTTTTAGCAACATGTAAACTGCGTCTTTTATCTCCTTGACTGTTTCAACTCTCAATGAGTGAACATCAACAACACCGTACCCAAGCTCCTTGTTGTATCCGTACTCCTTCAGGAAGGGTAGGAGTCTGAAGTTGCTGTTCTTAAACTCGAGGTCAAGCTGGTCTACAGGATACTCGAGGAGATGAGGAATTATCTTCTCAAGCCTGCCAAAACATATGTGCAAAATCTTCTTACAGTCTAGACCATGCAACATCTCCCTCAAGGCATCTCTGAGAAGTTGAGCCTCCTCTGGGTAGGGTCTAGTTGAGAGAGCTGGCTCATCTATCTGGACAAACTTTGCCCCCCTCCTCACTGCCTCCTCTATCTCCTTTCTTAGAGCTCGTGCAAGATCCATTATAAGGTCCTCTCTCGATTTGTAGTACAGGTTGAAGCTCCAGTCAAGTATCGTGTAAGGTCCCGTGATTATGAACTTAACAGGTCTTCCCTGACTTATGCTCTGAGCATATTCCCAGTCCTCAACTGCCATGGGGCTCACAAACTCTATCTTGTCCTTAACTACTGGCTTCCTGAAGTACATGTTGTCGAATATTCTGACCCAGTCCCCAATCTCGAATCCCTTGAGTCTCTCAGCAAAGAACACAACCATGTCCTCCCTGGTCTGCTCCCCGTCACTTATCAGGTCAATTCCAGCGTCAAGGTAG
The DNA here is from genome assembly GCA_027036495.1 of Thermoproteales archaeon. Classification (GTDB taxonomy): domain Archaea; phylum Thermoproteota; class Thermoprotei; order Thermoproteales; family Thermocladiaceae; genus JAADER01. The sequence goes on along the minus strand of JALWFJ010000069.1, from coordinate 100,765 downwards.
TCCCTAACTACCTTCTCTATAGCTACTCTGCATGCTTTTCTGAACTCTTCCTCACTTATCTCATTGCGTTTTCTTCTCTCGAGCGCATCTTTGGCTTCTGGAAACTTAGGGTAGCTTCCCACTACCGTGGTTATGAAAGCTTTAGGTAAGGTGTAACTTGTCATCGCTGTTCAACTACCTGTGTAGCTCTTCTCTTAGTCTTAAGCCGTATTGGCCAAGGATTATGGTCTTTGAGATAGCATAGCTTAGTGGTATCATGTCTAGCCATGTGGATGTTGTTACACCTCCAATCCTCTCCTTGCCGATGACTTCACATAACTTGCTCACTAGCCTCTTGACCTCATCATAGGTTTCTATCCTTATGTCTCTCCCATCGACTACTCCTACTATCACCTTCTTGTCACCTATGTCCGTAGCTCTCAGTATGCTAAGCCACCTTTCAGGATACTCGACCAGACTCAGAGATACGTACTCAACAGGCAGATCATTAAGCTTCTTTACGCACTCACCTCTAGGTAGTCCGAAGTAGAGAGCAAGTACGAGCTTCCCATTAAACACACGTTTTAGCTCTCTGAGACACTCACTAGCAAGGTCGTAATGCTCCGGAGCTGCATCTATGTCTAGTAGGAATGGCTCATCAACTTGAAGAATGTCAATTCTGTAACTGCTAGCATTCTCTAACTCGATGGTGTATATCCTAGTTATTTCATGTGCAAGTTCTCTCTTATCAATGTCTGTTCTAGACAGGTAGCTGAAGGTTACTGGTCCTGGAACAATCATCTTTATCCTATAGTCAGGAACTATCTGTCTAAGAGAACGTGCTCTTCGAGTTAAGACCATTCTCTGAATGTCTGGCCTGTCAGAGAATACAGGTACTCTGTAAAAGAAGTTATTGTCAAAGTATCTTAGCAAGCCGTCAACCGATACGTTTCTCCAAGACTCAATGAAGGGCCTAAATATATCCTGCACCTCTAGCAGTGGATCCTGTATAGCCGTCAGTCCCGCTCCTCTCTGAATACCGCAGAGATACGCCACCTCTCTCTGAAGTACTACCTGAAACTCGAGGTCTGTTAGCTTACCCTCATCATAGTCTCTTACTGCCTTTCTTATCTGTGCACTTCTAGGATAAGCACCGAGCACGTACACCTCGAACTCCGACATGAGTTTCTGAATACAACTCCCAGGGGTCTCATTATAAAGCAAGTTGTTAATGAGTGAGCAAGACTGATCTAAGATTTCCACCTGACTAGCGTGTACGCTGCCTCCCTTAGTCGTGGTCCTCTAGCTATCAGTCTGTAGTACTCGTTTCTACAGTAGATGCAGCCGGGGTCGGGCATGAGAGGGTCACCGTAGTAGGATAGAGCTCTTGCTCTGCACCCACCACACATGTTCCTGTACTTGCAGACTCTGCATATACCTTTCAGGTTTGTTCTATCTCTGAGCTTGTTGAAGAGCTCGTTGTTGATCCATATGTCGTGTATGTCGTCTTTACGTGCATTACCTACGGCTATCGGCATGAAAACACAGGGAGTTATTGTTCCTTCAGGCTCTATCGCAAAGTACACTCTGCCAGCACCACACCCACCTATGAACTCGACGGCTGCCTTGTATACTCCCAGCTTCAGTGCAGGTGTGAAGTGCGTAGGTGATACTAGCTCTCCAGACGTCTCCTGTAGCACTACTCTGCCATATTGTGGCGCTGTCGTCACTATCTCTATCTTTCTACGTTTTGACTCTCTGGCTAGAATTCTCAGAAACTCTTCACGCTCCTCTGGTGTGAGATCAATCTTGTAGTTATCGTATCCGCGTCCTACAGGTATGAAGTTGAAAAACACTATTCTGCGAACTCCGAGATCTTCTGCAAGCTGAATCATGTTCTCCACGTCATCTAGATTGAGCTTAGTCACCGTTGTTGCTATCGCAGTGAATATTCCTTCTCGCACGCAGTTCTTTATTCCTCTAACCGCCTTTTCCCACGCATTTGGTACACCTCTAAACTTATCGTGAACTTCTGGCTTCGAGTGATCAAGACTTATCTCGGCATATCTAAGCCCAATCTTCTTCAGCTTACTCACAAAGTGCGGGTCAGCAAGCGAGATACCGTTCGTGGCTATTGCAGGGTACATTCCTCTTCTAGAGATCTCCGTAAGTACGTCAATAAAGTGAGGATGTATCGTTGGCTCACCTCCACTTAGAGCTAGCCCACAGACGAACATCTCGTCTAGCTCTTTGACCAACATCATCTTCTCTGCATATGTGAGCTCGTTTGAGAGAGCCTCACCAGTGCTCCTCTGGTAGCAGTGAATACACCTGAGATTGCATAGATTCGTGAAATTCCACACCACAAAGAATGGAGCATACAGCTTTGGTGGTAGTGTTAGACCATACTCTGCAATGGACTTAAACACCAGCATTACCCCTCTCCTCACTGCAGGATCAGCAAGCATTTCCTTGGCGAACTTGTCATCCGTGTTTAACAGTGCCAGGGACAGCTTCATGTAGGCCGAGAATAGTGCACTAAAGAAGCGAGTAGCTGGTGATAACGATGCTGTGTCTATGACTCCCGCAAAGTATGCAAGTGCGACATCGATCAGTGGCCTCCTGCTTCCATCAACCTCAACCTCCTTGAAGAACGCTTTTAGCAGTAGACGTACAGGAGGATTACTTAGTCCTACCCGAAATAGTGCAAGTACTCCAGCTAACCCAAGCTTGCTCTTCATCTTCTCACCTGATTTAAATTATTGATCGGGGTGAAGTTAAGCCTAGATTTCACGCATATTACGACGATCCTGAATATTCCTAGCCGTTACTTATGTAGGTGTAGATTTACGTTGATTAACGAGAAAACCAGCTGGCAATAGACGATAAGACCTTACTTGCAACCCTTCTCAGATACGGCACGTGCACTATTATGTTTAGTGGCGTGAACTGGTCAAGCTGCGTGAAGTCCCTGAGAAGCCCACTTAGTGTTGCTAACTCGGATGCGACTCTAACTGTCTGTGCTAGCACGCTTCTAGTGAGATCCCTCTTGAAGACTATGCACTCCAGCAGTGTCAGTGACAGCTTAGCTAGGTCTACTGCTAGGTCACTCAGACCTAGCTCATAGAGCTTCTTGAAGAGGTATACTAGATTAGCCTTGACGTAAATGTTATCTAACGTTTGGGCCTCAACATCGATGTACAGTAATAATGACTTAGGTATGAGTATACACTCAGACATGTTCTCAGCATCAGCCTCCCCTATAAGCACGTTAAGCTCCTTATCAACATAGACAGGGCCTTTTCTGAAGCTGAATAATAGGTCAAGGTAGAAGCTTTCAGTCTCGAAAACCCTTAGCTTACTGTTTCCACGGAGAGTCTTACTAAGGAGACGCCATATCTTCCTCACGCTCCTGTAGTCAAGCCCGAGCTCTCTCTTAAGAAGGTAAGTGGACAGGACAGGAACATCTACACACCTCAAGTTATTCTCGTAGCATACTCTTGCGGATTCTACAACTTTGCATATAATGTACTTATACACATAGCTTAGATCTGAGCGTATCTCATGTGCAACATTTTCACAGAAGTCTAGACTTCTGTCTCTGAAGAATTTAAATCTCATACTATAGCTCCGTCCCCTCAACTCTAGACATGTTGAAGATACTTTAAATTGCTTAAGCTATATATCACTCAGAGAGCGAGCCATTAGATATGCATCCTCACCATCATGATAGTACTTGGGTATCACCTCTATAGGAACAAACCCAAGCTTCTTATACAGACCTATGGCAGGAGCATTTGAAACTCTAACCTCTAAGTAGACCTCTGATGCGTCATATACTCGCTTGAGGACTCTTAGTGCACGAAGCAGCAAGTTGTAGGCTATCCCTATTCTACGTGCATGAGGCAAGACGCCTATAGAGATTATGTGTCCCTTTCTCACAGGCACTCCTCGGTTAATGTATGACCATCCATACTCGACTCTACACATGACGTAACCGACTATCTCACCCTCTAGCTCCGCTACAAGAAATGCTTTAGGAAAGGTGAGGTGATGCTCTACAAAGAAGTAAGGGGGATAGTTCTCGGGAAGCACGGTCTTGTTGATGTATATCACTCGGTCAAGATCTCCTAGCCTGAATTCTCTTATCTTAAACACCCTTCCGTCTTTTCCCCTGACAAGCTCCTCTCCCTCTATAGCACTGGTCTCATTCTTTACCTGTAGAGTCATGTGGCTCGTTTAGAGTAAGATAGCCTAAATAGATAACTAGTCGTGTGCCTGAAGCAACCTCAACAACACTAGCAACATCGCGTAAGACACTGCAAGAATGAGTAGCAGGACTGGCCCACTGCTAGTTCCTAGGTCCTTAAAAAGGACCGTTGGGAACCCTATATAGGGTATCACTAGGTAGACTACTCCCCTTATCTCGTCTGGCCTCACTAGGAACGGGTCCGGTACAGGATTTGCATCCCCCTTAGTTCTCACATAGCTATCCTCTACCTCTATTACTCGATGAATTATGTCTTCTCCGAGCGGACTATGGTACACTATTATCTTTCCTAGAAGCGTCTTCAAGTTGTATGTAGATGGGTGTAGCAGAACTAGGTCTCCTATTTCGAGCGTTGGCACCATGCTGTAGCTGCCCACAGCGGCCCAGTACTCTGGCAGTATCTGAAATGCTGAAAGCACCGATATTATGAGCAGAGATAGCACTGTGAGAAGAACTAGAGACTCTAGTATTCTCTCGGTGCGCGTCCTCATGACTCTATCTGAGTCCGGGGACGTGGTACTTTAGCATTGAGGCACGTACAGAAAGATTTATATAGAAGTGGGGTAAAAGTACACGCGAAGAACATGAGCGAGAGAACTGCGAGACTACCAGTACTGATCCTAAAGGAAGGCACACAGAGAACCACGGGAACTGACGCAAGAAGAAGCAACATAATGGCTGCAAAGGTGATCTCAGAGATCCTTCAGACAAGCCTTGGTCCTAGAGGAATGGACAAGCTCCTGATCGACGCCTTCGGAGATGTGACAATCACAGGCGATGGAGCAACAATACTCAAGGAGATGGAGGTACAGCACCCAGCAGCAAAGCTGCTGATAGAGGTAGCAAAGGCCGTGGATGCAGAGGTAGGTGATGGAACAACCACCGCAGTGGTGCTTGCTGGAAAGCTCCTAGAGGCTGCTGAGAGCTTGCTAGATGAGGGCATTCACCCGACAATAATAATCTCAGGCTACAAGAAGACTGCAGACTACGCGCTGAAGCTTGCAGAGGAGATTGCAAGACCTGTAGATATCAACAACAAGGAGGAGCTCATAAGAGTAGCAATGAACGCACTTAGTAGCAAGGTAGTGGCAGAGGCAAGAGAGTATCTAGCTAAGATAGTAGTAGAGGCTTGCCAGAAAGCTGTAGAGGTTAGAGATGGACAGTACTACCTAGACCTAGACTGGATAAAGATTGAGAAGAAGCGAGGAAAGTCACTGTTCGAGACGCAGCTAATTGATGGTATAGTACTGGACAAGGAGGTGGTGCACCCGGGAATGCCAAAGAGAGTAGAGAACGCAAAGATAGCAGTACTTGACTGTCCACTAGAGATCGAGAAGCCTGAGTGGAGCACTAAGATACAGGTAACATCGCCAGAGCAGATCAAGGCATTCCTAGATGAAGAGGCAAAGATACTGAAAGGATACATAGACAAGCTCAAGGAGATAGGAGCGAACGTAGTCATATGCCAGAAGGGCATTGACGAGATAGCTCAGCACTACCTTGCTAAGGCTGGAATACTGGCTGTGAGAAGAGTAAAGAGAAGCGACATAGAGAAGGTCGCCAGAGCAACAGGAGCGAAGATCATCACGAGTCTGAGAGAGATAAGACCAGAGGATCTTGGAACGGCCAAGCTAGTTGAGGAGAGAAAGGTTGGCGAGGAGAAGATGGTGTTCATTGAGGGCTGTCCAAACCCGAGAGCCGTAACCATACTTGTCAGAGGTGCAGCTGATAGAATACTAGACGAGACTGAGAGAAGCATACAGGACGCACTACACGTAGTAAGAGACCTATACAGAGAGCCAAAGGTTGTACCTGGAGGAGGAGCATTCGAGATAGAACTAGCAAGAAGAATAAGAGAGTGGGCTAGGAAGACCCTGCCAGGAAAGGAGCAGTTAGCAGCACTCAAGTTTGCCGAGGCTCTGGAGTCAATACCAACAATCCTAGCAATGACAGCAGGACTAGATCCGGTAGATGCAATTGCAGAGCTAAGGAAGAGACATGATGCAGGAGAAATTGATGCAGGAGTAGACGTGTTAGGATGCAAGATAGACAACATGTTCAAGCTCAACGTAGTTGATCCACTCCTAGTGAAGAAGAACGTCATAAGAGCAGCTACGGAAGCGGCAATAATGATACTGAGAATAGATGATATAATAGCGGCAGCACCATCCAAGGGTGAAGGCAAGACTAGGAAGACAGGGACAGCAGAAGAAGAGGAGAAGAAAGAGTAACAACACTTAGTTCATAACTCAAAATATATTCTCTCAACCTGAACAAAGCAGCAAACTACTCTCTTGGTAAATCTAACTTTAATTCCTGCAAGGTATTAAAAGACCTCCTCACTTCATTAACCACGGTTTCGGACCATGTCTGTTCGAGAAAAGACCAAGACTATGTCCTTCAGTCTGGAGAAAGTACATCCCCAAACCATACAGGAGCTGATAGAGTCCTTAGAGAAGGGAAGACTACCCTATCCTCCAAGATTAACTAAGTACGAAATTGCGAGAATTGTTGCTGCACGTGCTAAGCAACTAGCAATGGGAGCAAAGCCAATGATAGATACCTCCAACATAGGTACTTATGACCCAATAATTATAGCGCTTGAGGAGCTAAAACAAGGCAAGTTGCCCTTCGTGGTCGTGAGAACTCTGCCAAGCGGTAAGAGGGTAGAGATCAGAGTACCCGAGCTTCAAAGATTAGAGAGGGAGTTTAATTTTGCTACTGAGTACTAGTAGTTTCCGACTCCTCCGGTTCAGTTTTTCTAATTTCAATTCTCCCCTCCCAAATCTTAACCTCAACATAGTCTCCAACATCAACCCTCCCTAAAATCTCCGCCTCCTCCTCCGTTAGCCATAGCGAGATTCGCGGTATCGGGAGCTTACCAGATGATATAGAGACTCCAGGTATTGGGACAGACCTCAGGAGCTGTTGTACAAGAGGCATGACTTCACGTGCAATTCTAGTCATCTCATCGCTTCCTGCTATTATTGGTCCCGGTAACTCTCTTTCCTCAACAATGTCTATCTTTATGAGCTTGTTACCCATTACGTCATATGTTATGGCCTTACTAAGGACATACCCCTTAAAGGACACATATGTAGACATAGTAGAACTCTGAGAAAAACGCTAAGGATACTTCTAGTATAAAAGTGTGACGTCTATCATAGAGGCAGATAAACAGGCTTGGGTATGGTTAAGTCGAGGCTAAATTGTGTAAAGTATGCGCGTACCTTCTCAAAACATTATACTAAAAGAAGTGAACGCAGGATGGGGAAGTGGAGCTGATGTTGAGATGTACGTATTGATGTTCTGTTAGAAAAAGCTATCTTAGGGCTTACCTACGTGCTGTGCTCCCTTGAAGAAATCTTTGTTTGTCTCTTGTGTTTTTATCGGTAGTGACGTGCGTGCCGTGCTACTATGACTTCTTCTCGAGTACTATCTCTATTGCTGCTACGTATCTCTCTTTTCCTCCCTGTGCTGATATTCTGTCACTTAGTAGTCTCACCTCCTTAACCTCTACTAGCCCTGGCATGAACCTGTCTCGCACCATGACTGCTGTTGCTACTGCTCTCGCAATGGCTGCTCCTCTCGCCTTTAGTATTACTCTCTTGCTTCCTGCGTTGAACTGCATCACTGTTGCTATGACGTAGTTTGTTGTTGGCTTCTTTCCTACCAGTATTACTGCTTCAGGTGCTGCCATGTGTACCGGTTCACCTAGATGCCAGTACGCTTTTTAAAGTATTACCGCCATGATCTACCAATGAACGTTGAGGAGCTAGTCAGAAGATGTTGTGAGAAGCTAGATCTATCGTCTGAGAACAAAGCTATTAGACAGTTCCTGCAGTGTTTTCTTACGGAGGCGAAAATTAGGCACATAGTTGTGGATAACGGACTAAGGTACAACTTCCTAGTGTACATTGAGGCTTGCTCTAAGAGCGAGCTCAGAGACATCATTGAGGTGCTAGAGAAATCGCTAGAGAACCTAGCAAAGATCTCTCCAGGCAACCTAGGGAACTATGTACTGAACAAGAGAGTCTTAGACTGGGGAAGCGAGATCTATCTGCTTCTGAGCAAAGAATTTGTAGTTGTCAAGTACGTGATCAAGTAACATGCTTACGGAGGAGTCGAGGTATAAGCTGAAGTATACTTATGCTGAGGATTTTGGTACTGGATACTTCAAGTATGGACCAATAACGCTGGGAGATAAGCCAAGAATTGTGCCAAGCAGAGGCCTCATACTTAGAGACTTACCAGAGAGCGTCAAGCTGCTCATACCAAAGCCAATCCTTGAGCGAGGAGTGGTTGTTGGAGATGAAGTATCGAAGTATCTGAGTTCAATGCGTGAGGCTGCACGTAACTTGAAGCAGCCTCTCAAGGATGGCATAATTAGGAGAGAGGACGAAGATGCATGGAAGATAGTTAAGGAGCTTGTCAGGTACGGATTCCAGCAGTTCTACCCAGAGGCTGCAAGTCAGCCAGACTTTAAGGGATACTATGTCGTGATAGCTCTCAGCGCCCTAGCTCCTGACTACATGCGTGAGAAGATGATAGATATTCACAGAGAGGTAGACGAGGAGTTTGATGGAAAGCTTATCGCAGCCGTGACCATAATAGATCAGCCATTTGCTGTGGCGATAGCGGAGAAGGCAGTCACATGCTGCGTGGTTGAGGCAGGGCATGGAAACATACAGATTGTCCCTATAAGCTATGGTCCAATACGTGAGGGCATCGTCGCACTAAACCGTGGTGGTGCGGAAGCTAATGCAATAACGAGAGAGATCTTGAAAGATGCAGGTTATGGAGACCTAGCAAAAGACGAGTATGTGGTCGAGACCGTGAAGAGAGCTATAGGCCTAGTCCCTAGGAACCTCAAGGAGGCAATAAGGAAGGCTAAAGAAGACCCGAAGAGGTTCTCTGTAAAGGTCAAGGTAAACCCGCTCGTGGAGATAGAGCTTGTCGAACATGCCTGGATGAGGTTTCTGATAGGAGAGATAATATTCAATCCTAGGCACGAGGAGTTTGCGAGCTATATCCAGACAGGAAGAATAACAATAGAGGACGTTGTTCTAGGAGACGTAGTGTTCTATGGAGAGATGGACCTAGCTGAGGCACTTATAACAAGTGTCAGGAAGACGCCAGTGGAGATACAGGAGAAGATAATTAGCTCCATAATACTCAGCGGAGGAGCATTTAACTGGAATGTTCCACCAGGACTTGAGGATGTTGCAACGACTAGCACAGAGAAGATAAAGATCATGATCGCTGAGAAAGTACCCGATCTCGCAGAGAGACTAAACGTGAGGTTAGTAAAAGATCCGCAGTACAGCGTGTGGAGGGGAGCAGTCATATATGGCTATGCTCTTCCATCAAGTGTTAAGTGGAGCGAGAAATACAAGGAGGGATGGTATACCTGGAAGTAAGAGTCTAGAGGTAGAGCAAGTCTCAGAGTAAGTTTCTAACACCAGGAGCAAGCCAACCTTACTAAGGTAGACGTGTATAGCCCACTATCTCTAGAGAGAGCGAGAGAGCTAGTTAAGCGCTGGATAAAAGAGCAAGGACTAACCGTAGTCGAGGCTGGAAGAGACTACATCATTGCTCAGGAAGGAGACAACGACGTGTACATAAAGCTATTCTTCCCCCCAGAACTAGCCGAACCCGAAGAGCTTGTTAGAGTAGTTACAGAGCTCGCCAGAGCTAGAGACAAGTACAACAAGGCATACATAGCAGTTCCGCAGAACATTGCAGACCTGGTAGACGGCACACTCCTAAAGAGAGCAGACATAGGACTTCTAGTTGTAGACCATGAACATGAGACCGTAATTGAAAGAGTGAAGTCTCCTCCAATAAGCATACGGAGAACATACATGGAGTCTACAAACATGGAGAGCTACATATTCAACATTGTTAGAAAGGTAGTGAATGAGGTACTGTCTAAAGTCCTCAATGATATTAGAAATATTAAGGAGAAGGTTGCAGCTCTTGAGAAAAGTCTTGAGAAAAGTTCCGAAACTCCCAGCAGAGGGTCAATGATTGAGAGAATTCAGAGAGAGATTGAACGTCTCTGGGAGGTTGTTGATAGATTAAAGCTAGATCTTGCTCGTCTAAGTGACAAGATAGCACTCCTAGAGGCACAATATGGGAAAGAGATAACTATCTCACCTAAGGCTCGTACTGAAACTGTCACTCTCAGGCAAGAGATCTCGAAGGAGAAAGAGACGCATGAGGAGCTCCCAGAATTTCTCCGTGATAACCCGTGGGTATCAATACTTAGACAGAAGGCTAAAGAGACTCAAAGCTAAGCTACCTCGTGGCTACGGAGACTGACAAGGTAGTACTTGAGCTACTGAGACAGGAATTAAGAGATAACGAGACTTACGATCTCGCGGTGAAGCTGTATACTGCATACCGAGAGGGCGGCTCAAAGAAGGTCAAGGAGACTATCTACGATATTTTGAGAAACCTAGGAGTACAAGTAACCGAGTAATTGATGCCCAGATTCAGAATTAAGCAGCTAGAGATAGTCAACTTCAGGGGGTTCAGAGGTACACACGTGATACCTCTAGATAGACCAATAGTGACAATATATGGACCAGTAGGAGCCGGAAAGTCTAGCATAGTACAGGCAGTAGAGTACGCACTATTTGGACAACAGCTCGAGATTAGAGAGAGAATAGCAAAACTTGTAGACCTCATAAATGAGGAAGAACATGAAGCGCGAGTAAGATTAACTCTAGAAAGCACCGAGGGAACACTTCAAGTGGCCCGAGCCCTGAGAAGAGCAGGAGACTCTGCTCGAGAGATCTCGGCTGAGCTCATATTTCGCGGAAAGAAGCTCGCATCCACGCCAAGAGAAGTCACGTCTAGAGTCGTGGAGCTCCTGAGGTTAGACGAAGATGACTTTACACGTTTCGTTCTCGTGACGCATAGAGTCCTTGAAGGACTAGTGTATGGTACGTCAGCTAAGAGGAGCTTGACCATAGACAGGCTATTCGGTATAGACGTCGTGGAGGAGCTCTATAAGGCCATACCTATAAGGAAGATTGAGGAGATACTAGAAGAAGAGAAGAGGAAGCTTGCAGCCTTTAAGGAGATACCTGAGGTAGTATCAAGATACGGGTCTCTTGAGAATGCTAGAAAAATTCTCGAGCAGTATAGAAAGGAGATAGAGGAACTTCGAAAGTTGGAGGACGAACTAACAAGAAGATACATGCAGCTAGTAGAGAACAGAAAAAGAGCTCTGACTGCGTTTAGAGACCTAGAAAAGGTATATCTAGAATATCTTAGAGTAAAGTCAGAAAGAGAGAGGCTCGAAGAAGAACTCGCAGAGAGAGAATCCGACGTATCAGAGACAAGTCTACAAGTTGAGCTTGACCTGCTTCGAAGTTTTCTCGTCCCTAAACTCGAGGAGTTAGCTCTCTCAAAGGAAGCTGAAGAGCTAGCGAGGCTTGAGATAACGACAGAGAACCTTGAGGAGTCTGCACTCAAGATATACAACATAGTTGAGTCACTTGAGTCAATGTTGAGCAGACTGAAAGAGGAGCAGGAAAACTTGGCAAAGTTGATAGACGATCTAAGGAGAGAGATTACAACACTGGAGTCTCAGAAGTCTCTGCTTGAACGACGAGTAAGAGAACTCGAGGCAATACATAGAGAGTATCTCGATCTAGTGAGGAGATATGGGTCTCCTGAGAAGATAAGGAGAGAGCTAAGTGAGCTAAATCTGAAACTAGAGGAGAAGGAGAGACAACTAGAACTCACACTAAATGTCCTTAAGGTGTATGAGAACATAGTGAGACTTGGCCTTAAGAGATGTCCAATATGTATGAGAGAGCTGAGCGAGAGCGATATAGAAAATATAAAAGAATCGATTAGGGATATTGAGATAAAGTACAGCAATATATTGAAAGAAATAGAGAATTTAAAGACGAGAATGACAGAATTAGAAAAGATACTCATTAAGTTAGAGAGTCTGAGACCACTAGAGGAGGAGTACGAAAATAACTTAATGAAGCTTAGAACAGTAAGAGAACAGTATAGTCAAGCACTATCAAGGTTGGAGACTGCTCAGAAAGGAGTAAGAGTGATAGAGAAGAGAATACAGATGTTGAGATTCGTAATAGATGAAGCTAGATCGAAGATAGACCAGATAGAGCAGAAGCTTGAAGTTCTTAAGAAGATTAAGCGATACAGGGAGCTCCTTCTAAGAGAAAAAGAGCTTGAAAAGCTCCTGAGGGAGAGAGGAGTAAACCTCGAAGCTGTAATTGACCTAGAAAGAGAGATCTCAGAGATAGAGAGGAAGCTAGAACAGGTCAGAGAGAAACTTAACTCTTTGTCTATAGAGTACGCAGAGCTTGAAAGAGTGCTCTCCTCGATTCCCGTTGAGACTGTTGAGGAGCTTAGAAAAAGGGTGTTAGCTCTGGAAGATCTTTACAGAAAGCTAAACGAGATACGTGGAGCCTTGAAGAGAGTTCAGGTAAAGATGCGAGAAAAGATGTTAGAGAAGGTTAGGGGTCTTATAGGAGAGTACTTCAGAATGATATACCCATATCCTGATCTTGTTGGAGCAACAATAGATGTAGTAACTAGAGAGAGACTTGGTGTAACAATAAGTGAGTACATGCTGTATGGCATCAGGAGAGGGGGAAAGAAGGTACCCATCTCTAGACTCAGCGATGGGCAGAGACTCACAATAGCACTTGCATTCATGATATCAGTATACGTTATCGCTAATCATAACGTAGACTTCATAATAATGGATGAACCTCTCCCTTACGTAGATGTTGAGGTTAAGAAGGCATTCTCTAACCTTATCACAAAGCTAATAGAGGAGAAGTTAGTATCGCAACTAATCATAACATCTCAGAGCAGAGATTTCATAGAAATGATAATAGAAGAAGCAAAAAAGACAGAAATCCCAACGGAGCTAATTGAAGTTACAAGAAGAAACGGCGAGAGAGAACTATCCATTAAGTATGTTACGTAAAGAGAGTCAGTCCCGCGAACTTTCATCAGCTATCAGTTGACCGTTTACTCATCACATCAAAAGAGATAGCCTCATTTCACAATAGACCCAAATCTAGAAAAGGGACCTAGACAAGTTTTCGAGTTGTTTGTTGGTGCGGCCGCCGGGATTTGAACCCGGGTTCAGCGGCTCGGCAGGCCGCCATCCTAGACCAGGCTAGACTACGGCCGCGGTCCCGCTCTACCTAAGCTTGACTTTTAATAAAAACCTTTCTTCAGCGAACCGCGGTCTCATCCTTGATCAGCCCAATGACATGTCATCACCTTGTACGGGACGGACTCTGAGTCGCGATTATTAGACTCTGGCGGTGACTTCTTAGTCGTCACTAAACGTTCTCGTAGACTAGCTCCTCACTTCTTCACCTTGGGTATGGTACATAAGAATACTGCTACGCCCTCACCTATGTTCCTGTACTCGTGAGGAACGTTGGGTGGTATGTATATTGCGTGTCCCTCCTTCACTATGTACTCCTTGTCACCAATCTTTAGGCGCAGTGTTCCCTGGAGGACAAAGATCTCATGCTCCCAGGGATGTGCGTGTTGAGGTATTTCTCCTCCAGGGTCGACCTCAAATATTCTCATTATGTAGTTGGGCGCGTCTCTCTCCTCTATCAGGATTCTCATCCTGACTTTGAAGTTTCCCTCTATTGGGTGTAATGGAGGTACGTCCTTCCAGTGTACTATCTTTGGCTTATCCATGCTACCTCACCTTTGCTCCTGGCGGAACCTCATGAGGCCTATCCACCGTTAACAGGTATGGCCTGTTATTCACGTCTGCAGCTAGCAGCATCCCCTGTGACTCAACACCAAATATGACCTTTGGCTGCAGGTTGACAAGCACAACAACCTTTCTTCCTACAACATCTTCTGGTCTATAGAACTCTGCTATGCCAGCAACGATCTGCCTTACCTCTCCGCCAACATCTACCTCAAGTCGTAGAAGCTTTCTTGATCCCTTGATCTGCTCGGCCTTTAATACTTGGCCAATTCTAATGTCAAGCTTTGAGAACTCGTCGTAGCTTATCGTTGTCATTCTAAAGTGTAGGTAAAACAAAGATTTAGGTTTAACTACGTGTAAGAGACGGGTAAGTATCTGCAGGTTAGAATTATGAGACACGTCATAATTGTGCGATACGGCGAGATTGCTGTTAAGACTGGAAGAATAAGATCAGAGCTCGAGCGTAGACTGATATCAAACATTCTCAGTGGTCTTGAGAGAAGCAAGCTACGGGAGGGGGTTAAGGTATGCAGAGAGGAAGGCAGAATCTATGTCTACCTGGGAGATCCTGCTCAGAGCAACGAGGTGATAAGCGTCCTTCGCAGGGTCTTTGGGATAAAGTCACTGTCTCCTGCAGTAGAGACGCTCTTTAGAACCATCGACGACATTGTAGAGACAGCAGTTACTCTCTGGGCAGATCTCGTTAAAAACAGAACATTCGCTGTAAGATGTCACAGAGTTGGTAAACACGAGTTTACGAGCAAGGACGTTGAAGCAAGAGTTGGAGAAGCCTTACTTAAGTTTGCAAAAGGTGTAGACTTAGAGAGACCCGATGTTGAGCTGAAAGTAGAGATAAGACATAACAGGGCATTCTTCTTCACTGAGGAGATACGTGGACCTGGCGGCTTACCACTAGGATCCGAGGGTAAAGCTCTTGCCCTCGTGTCAGGAGGGTTTGACTCGCCAGTAGCGGCATGGTATGTCATGAGGAGAGGAGTCATGGTAGATTTCCTTACCGTGTCTCTAGCAGGAGAGCTTGACCTTTTACCAGCACTTAGAGTGATAGACGTGCTAGTGGATAAATGGTGTATAGGCTATGACCCCAAGATCTACGTCGTACATTCCGAGATACTGGTTAGAGAGATCAGAGAAAACGTGAAAGTAGAGCTATGGAACGTGGTATACAAGAGATGTCTCTACTACATAGCCGAGACCATAGCTCTAAGAAATGGCTATCGTGCACTAATTACTGGAGACGTTATTGGCCAGGTTTCGTCTCAGACTCTCGACAACATGTATAGCTCAGAGTTTGGGCTCAGAGTGCCAGTACTCAGACCACTTGCAGGGTTTGATAAGGACGAGATAATAGAGAAGGCACGACAGATAGGAACTTACGAGTACAGCTGCCAGGTAGCGGAGTACTGTGCTATATTCTCCACAAGACCTAAGACGTGGTCTACTCCCGAGGAAGTTAGGATAGAGTTTAGTAAGGTAAAACACGTAGTTAACAGGGCACTGAGAGAGATCACTGTTCTACGCGGATCAGATCTTAGAAAACTAATCATGACTCTAGAACAGAAAGTTCACGATTTAGACATACGCGACGTACCTGAAGGAGCAATAATACTAGACATACGCGAGAAAAAGATACCTAGACTAGATGTTACTGGTGCTGAGATCGTAGAGACTAGCATAGATGATGTGTTCAATATAGCACACAGACTGGGCAGGGATAGGATATACCTTGTGTACTGTACATCTCCACTGACAGCCAGGTATGTAGCACTCAAACTGAGAGAGCTTGGATACAAGGCATACAGCCTTGTCAGGCAATAGAAGTAAGAGAGAGTGTCCGGCGTGCATGAACCCGCACTCACTGACCCTCCCCTAACGGAGGTCTCGTGCGGGTTCCAGGATAGCGTCCTAGTAGAGCTGTGCTATATTCCCTACGTCTAGTTCATCGGTTTTAGAATGTCAGTCATACGTTATTACTTTTCCCGAGCCGGGAACTACTATCTTTACTCTGCCTATCCCTTTCTCGACCTTGCCTATCATCTTTGCCTCATACCCATGTCTTCTACACGCGCTAACTACCTCCTCTACGTGTTCAGGTCCAGCTACAAGAACTAGACCTATGCCCATGTTGAACACTCTGTACATCTCCTCATCTTCTACTCTTCCTTCACACTGAATAATCTTGAATATTGGTTTAGGTTCAGGAAGCGAGTTCAGGACTATATCGACACGGTTATCTGCTAGGAGCTTAGTGAGACGCTTTAGCTTTGTGAACGCACCACCGGTGATGTGAGCCGCGGCTCTTATTAGTCCTCTCTCGTACAGTTCCAGCACTAGGTTGGAGTATATGTACGTTTCTCGAGATAGTTCCTCTCCTAGTGTAGTACCTAGTTCTGGTATGTACTCGTCGAGTTTGAACTTGCTCAGTAGAACCTTTCTAGCAAGTGTGTATCCATTAGCATGAAGACCATTACTCTCAACACCTATCACTATGTCTCCCTCACGTATGTTCTGAGGCTTAAACTCACGCTTAGCAACAACAAAACAACACACATCTGGGTAAGATAGGACATCTGGAAGTATTGCAGTCTCTCCTCCAATCACCATGACTCTTCCTGTCTCAGCAGCCTTATGCACACCTCTCATGATCTCTCTGAACATAACCTCATTGCTCTCTGGAAGGGCAACATACAGCGACGCAATTACTGGTCTAAAGCCTCCACACACGACATCGTTCAGGTTCATTGCCATGGCATCCCATCCGGCTACGTGAAGCCTACCCGTCTGCTGAAGTACTATCACCTTTGTACCAACCCCATCAGCGTGAACCGTTAGCTCAAGATTGCCCATCTTGACATAGGGTGCATACCCTTCAAGCTCATGTACCTCCACTCCTAGCTTACGCGAGAGGTCAAGTATGATTTCGTGTGCAGTGCTATGCATCGCTCTGTGCTTAGCTAAGTCAACACCAGCTCTCGCATACGTCCATGACTCATCCATACGACTTGAACACGCCTAGGCAAGATTGTAAGTCTTCTCTAAAGCTGTCCTCGTAGGTGAGCATGGAGGCCTGCATTGTTGCCTGTAGCAAGAGAAAGGTCTGGGACAGATGGCCACACCTAGGAGAGAGGCCAGCAAGAGAGGCTTACTGTGGCTTACTGACCAGGCTTGCAATTACGTACGCAGAGCTGTTTTACAGAGACCACTGGTACATACTATCTGCTAAGTATGGGTTTATTAGGCCAGACATGCTGATAGAGCCGTATGACAAGACTTTCCGCAACATTGTCATCACTAAGAGTTTAATATCTTCTCTAAGGAGACAAGCAGATAGCCTTGGATTGACCCGATACTCGGTGATAACTGTGCTTGGGGGCAGTAGATACGTCGAGGTGTGTAGAAGAGTCTTTCCTGACAAGATTATTCGTGCACCACTGGCAGGACTTGGATATTTCAGAGCAGTCAAGCTGCTCAAGAAGGCCGTCGAGAGCCGTACAAGACTGTAGTCACTACCTGTCCACTAGTACCGCTTAAAGAGCTCTTCCTGTAGATCAAGACTCACCGGTATTGGGTACTTACCCGTGAAGCAAGCCATGCACAGATCCTTCTCGCTCAAGCCAACAGCCTCAACTAGCTTATCAATGCTGAGGTAGCGTAACGTGTCAGCACCTAGAATCTCACGCACCTTCTCCTCTGTCCTATTGTGGGCAATTAGCTCGCTTCGGGTAGGAAAGTCTATTCCCATGAAGCATGGATACCTTATTGGTGGACTTGCTATTCTTACATGAACCTCTGAGGCACCAGCACTTCTCAGCTTGCTCACGAGTCCTCTCAGGGTTGTTCCTCTGACAAGGGAATCATCTATAAGGGCGACTCTCTTCTTCTTAATGACGCTCTCGACTATTCCAAATCGTGCAATCTGCGTCCTGAGCTCTTTAGGCATTATAAAGCTTCTTCCAAGATATCTCAGCTTGATCAGTGCATCCTCTACAGGAAGTCTCAGTCTCTGAGCAAAGCCGTATGCAGCAGGTCTGCCTGTCTCTGGTACCGGCACGACCACGTCTACATGTTTTTGCTCATCCTCCGCAAGCAACATGCCCATTCTCTTTCTAGCATCATACACATACACTCCGTTGAATACTGTGTCTGGACGAGCAAAATACACATACTCAAACACGCAGTGAGCCATCCTGTGGTGATTGCTGCTGCACCGGTACACGTTGTGCTCTAGATTTAGCTTGAGCTCTATTACCTCGCCCGGGGAGACCTCACGAACTTCCTGAGTGGAGACCTCCAGGAGCGTAGTTATGGCTGAGCTCTCAGATGCCATGAGAAAGATCTCCTCATCCACATAGTAGGAGAGAGGCTTGAAGCCTAGGGGGTCACGAGCAATTACAAGCCTGTCTCTTGACAACACGACTATCGAGTATGAGCCTAAGACCTTGCTCATTGCCTTGAGTACCGCCTCAGCAAGGTTTCCCGTTCTGCGATACTCAAGGTGTATTAGCTTAGCAAACACCTCAGTGTCTGTGTCTGTAACAAAATCATAGTATTGTTGAAGTTCTTTTCTTACGATCTTATAGTTAAGTATTGTTCCGTTAAATGCAAACGCTATCTTTGCGTCACCATTTCCCACGACAAAGGGATGAAGCTCCTCGATGTTTTTCAGGTAGGTACCTGTAGTAGAGTATCTGACATGACCAATTGCAACAGGAGTATGCTCACATATGTCTGGAAGTGCTGAGTGAACATATCCAAAGTTCTTCAACACCTTTATGTCTCCATCATGTGTCAGCCAAGCAATGCCTGCCCCCTCTTGCCCCCTGTGTTGAAGCTGGATTAGCATATGCTTGACTAGGAGAGCAGAGCAGGAAGATCCTACACATGCAGCTATTCCACACATTACTACTGGGTGAGTGTTGCTTAAACGAGTGTTTAAACTTCTAACTCTGAGATACGAAGCGTCTAGAAAAGTGCTTTTAAATCGATGCGTAGTGCTGAGCCTGTGACTGGAATCTTTGCAGTGTACGCATTTGATGAGATGTGGCGTGTAGCTAAGGTTGTTTACTATGGCATAATGGCACTCAACCATAGAGGACAAGCTGGGTGTGGGATGTGTCTCTTTTCGGGTAGAGGTCTATCACTGCTAGAGTCAAACATCGGATACGTCGATGTGGCGTTCAATGTTGAGGAACTTGTAGGTAGGGAGGGTTGGATAGGGCTTGGATGGGTTTACTCAACTGTGGGAAGGGTGGTAAAGAGAGTGCATATTGGCTCTAAGGAGTGCATATGTGTATTCTATGTTGATCTGCCTGAAAGAGATCTAGAGAAGATTAGTAAGGTCTTACCTGAGCTCAAGAGAGACCTCGACGAGGGAGTAGAGAAGCTTAATGTGCTCAGCAGAGAGATTCAAAGACCAATATCCTTTGTCCTCTTGACCGAGGACGGAGAGCTCTATGTTTACAGAGATCCCTCAGGGCTTAAGCCCCTGCATGTGGGGGCATATGGGTTCGATCTAGGCATTATCTCAACAGAACCCTGTGCGATAGAGTGCATTGGAGGTGATCCTAGGGCAGACATGCCTCCTGGATCCGCAATGTGCTTCACAAAGTACCTAGTTGAGAGATCGAGAGTACAGGATCTTCATAGAAGAAAGTACTGTGCTCTAGAGTACATATACTACTCAAGGCTTGACAGCACCATAGATGAAATACCTGTGTACGACTTTAGAAGAACGCTTAGCCAGACAGTGTCCAGAAGAGCTCCACTATCCGTAGATGTCGTGATCGGCGTTCCTGAGACCGGCGTAGTCTATGCCGTAGAGATTGCTAAGCACATCGGCAGAGACTTCAGCTTCGGATTCGTGCAGACTGGAAGAAGAATAAGGTCAGCCCTGGTTCAAGACTACCTAGAGAGACTCATTGGAGTTCAGCTCAAGATGTCTCCTATTAGGTGCGTAATGCAGGGCAGATCTATCTTGCTTGTAGATGACAGTCTTCTCAAGGGTATAACACTAAGAAACATAATACAGTACATAAGGAACAGAGTAGGTGTACGTGAGGTACACGTGCTCGTTGCGTCGCCACCAATAAGGTATGAGTGTCCTTTTGGGATGGATATTCCTCCTAGAGAGGAGCTTCTCTGTGCAAACGTCAGCTTAGAGGACCTACCGAGAGTGCTAGATGCAGACTCCGTAACTTTTGCAACACTAGATGACCTATACGAGGCGTTCGAGAAGTTCAATGTTGATAAGGACCAGGTGTGTACTTACTGCATGACAGGTAGGCTCCCCACGTGGTGAGACTATGAGCTACAGGATCCTTCTTCTAGGGGAAGGTGCACGCGAGCACGCAATTGCCGAGGCGATATCACGTAGTGTACACAAGGTCAAGCTGTATGCTCTATCTAGTCACGTTAATCCGGGAATTAGAGATTGCTGCAAGAGAACCGGAGGAGAGCTCATAGTAGGAGATTTTCTTAATCCAGACAAAGTCGTGGAGGTTGCAAGAAACATAGGTGCCGACCTGGTAGTAGTGGGCCCAGAGGAGCCTCTCTTTCGAGGAGTCACCAATGCCGTAGAGGAGAAGCTTGGAGTGCCCTGCATTGGTCCAAGAAGAGAGGCAGCCCAGATTGAGCAGTCAAAGGCGTTTCTTAGGGAGCTCATGTGGAAGTACAAGATACCTGGAAGACTTCGTTTTAGAACCTTCAGAGATGTAGCTGAGGCTCTAGAGTACATAAAGGAGACAGGTGAGAGCGTTGCAATAAAGCCTGCAAGACAGGTAGGAGGCAAGGGTGTTAAGATAGTTGCAGACATACAGGCTTACTTAAGAGACGTCAGAACCGAGGTCAAGATAGAACACGTGAAGCGAATATACAGCGAGCTCTCAAGGTACAGCGACATAGAGCACAGAATACTGATCGAGGAGAAGGTCGAGGGTCCAGAGTACACTCTTCAGTGTTTCACAGATGGACAGAACGTGATGCCTCTACCACTCGTTCAAGACTACAAGCATGCCTTCGAGCTAGGTATAGGTCCAGAGACTGGGGGAATGGGATCAATAATGGATAAGGGCTGGGTCTTGCCATTCATAACGCAGGAAGAGTACGAGAGAAGCGTCGAGATAGTTAGAAGAATAGTTCAAGCTGTTAGAGAAGAGACAGGAACTGAGTACAGGGGAATAATTGCTGGTCAGATGATGTTAACAACAATATGGGGCCCAACCGTGATTGAGTGTTACTCAAGATTTGGAGACCCAGAGGGAGTCAATGTGCTCTCGGTCCTAGAGACAGACATAGTGGACATATTTGAGGCAGTGCTCAGCAAAGCTCTCCCAAAGATAAAGATTGAGAGAAAACCCGTGGCAGTTGTAGTGAAGGCAGTAGCACCTGCAGGCTACCCACTTAACAAGAGGCTAGCACAGGGGCACATACTTGAGATAGATAAGGAAAAGATTGAGAGCAAGGGATGTAAGCTGTACTTTGGGTCTGTTCATGAGGAAGAAGGAGTCCTGAAGACAGCCGGCTCCAGAGCAGTAGAGATTGCTGGATTTGGCGACAACATACCGGAGGCCGCAGAGAAGGTGAACAGCGTCTTAGGATGCGTACGTCTAAGAGACTGGAAGGTGCTCTACAGACTTGACATAGGCTCTGAGGAAAGTCTCAGAAAGATAATCATGCAGGCAGAGCTCATAAGACAAGTGTACAGAGCTAGACTTTCCAGAGAGCTCAAGATCTATGACTGGATCCCAGGTAAGGGTCTGAGAGTGATAGAGTATTGAGGCTAGTAAACATGATCTGCAAAGTTAGAGTCGAGGTGAGACTAAAGCCGGGATTTCATGATCCTGAAGGCATGACCGTGAAGTCGTGTCTACAGGACCTCGGTATAAAGTCCGTGGTAAACGTAGAGAGCGGAAGAATCTATTACCTGTACATAGACTGTTCAGCTCCAGAAGAGGCAAGGAAAATAGCCGAGATAGCATGCGAGAAACTTCTAACAAATCCAGTCAAAGATACCTACACAATCGACGTTCTCGAATGCAGAGAGAGCTAGGTCAGACCTGAGCGCTCATCATGGAAATTATCTCAGAAAACCCGTTTGTCATCATTCCATAGTACTTCACAGTCATTGATTCGTAATTCAGTTTCTCTCATAACAAATTAGTCTTCTAGTCGTTTTCTCGACCTGTGATGAGACCGAGCTTGCTGATATTCAGGTGATGAGACCTCGTTGAGCTGAGATAAAGTATGTGTTATCGGAACCGTTTAAACCTCTAAGAGGTGCAGATTTAACACTATATGTCCGCAGTCGAGGTTATACGCTTTGAGCAGCTCTGGGTTGAGAAGTATCGTCCTAGGAGGATTGATGACATAATTAATCAGGACCATGTTAAACAGAGAATTAAAGAGTTCCTTAAGTTAGGGGATCTTCCTCATTTGTTGTTTTATGGTCCTCCTGGTGTTGGTAAGACTACAATGGCTTTAGCTATAGCGTATGAACTATACGGCGACAAGTGGCGTGAGAATGTTCTTGAGCTTAACGCAAGTGATGAAAGAGGAATCGCGGTTATCAGGGAGAAGGTGAAGGAGTTTGCCCGCTCTCTTCCTACCGTAGGGACAGTGCGGTTTAGACTAATAATTCTTGATGAGGCTGATAACATGACTAGCGATGCACAGCAAGCACTCAGAAGAATAATGGAAGTGTACTATCAAACGGCGAGGTTCATATTAATTGCAAACTACCTTTCAGGAATAATTGAGCCTATACAGTCTAGGTGTGCAGTGTTCAGGTTCTCTCCATTACCGAAAGAGGCAGTCACTCAGAGACTAAAGTACATAGCAGAGTGCGAGGGTGTCGAGGTTACTGATGATGGACTTGAAGCAATATGGGAAATAAGCCAAGGAGACATGAGAAAAGCAATAAACATACTACAAGCAGCAGCATCCGTAACTCGAAGAGTTGATGCAGAGGCCGTGTACAAGGCGCTCGGGAAAGCAAGTCCAGCACTGTTACGTTCATTCGTGCAGGAAGCTCTTTATGGGAGCCTTAGCGAGGCTATAAGAAAGCTTGAGGAGCTCTTTGACGTCTACTGTGCAGACCCCATAGATATTGTGAAGGCTATACATAGGGAGATAATGTCTCCTCACTCGTCCATAAGAGTTCAGGAATACGTCAAGCCTAAGCTCATAGCTCTGGTTGGGGAGTATCACTTTAGGCTACTTAGAGGTGCTCATCCTCGAGTGCAGATATTAGGCCTACTCTCTAAGTTACGTCATATTGTTGAGAAATATGAGAAGGAAAGATAGAGATATATAAGTAAGAGAAAGGTTTTTAAAGAACTTCGATCAGAAATTAACACAAAGCTTATAAGGTGACTCACATGGTATCCGAAGTCACAACCCCCAACAAGGCCGCAAGCTCCCCTCAGACAGGGGAGAGAGGCTCATCTGGGGGGAGTGAGGACAAGCAGCGTAGCATGAAGAATGTTCTTGAGAAATTATACTCCATTCATAGGAGACAAGTTCAACAGCCACAGCCTGAGCAAGAAACGCCCAAGACCTGTCCACATTGCGGCTCCACGAGGATAATAAAGAATGAGCTCGGTCAGCTAGTATGTGAGCGATGCGGATTTGTAATTGAGGATAGACCAGTAGACCTTGGTCCAGAGTGGAGAGCATTCACTCCTGAGGAGAGAAACACTAGGTCTAGGACAGGTGGCCCCTTGAGACACACTGGATTAGGAGAGGCATTGACGACGAAGATAGACCTAGTATTTAAGGACTCCAGCGGCAAAGAGCTAAGCTTAAGGCAGAAGCTGGAGATCTTAAAGTACAGGAAATGGCAACAGAGAATTAGGATACAGACAAGCTACGAGCGCAACATCTTGCAAGCACTCCACGAGTTGAATAAGCTCGCCGCCAACCTCGGAATACCGAAGGTTGTTGTGGATGAGGCTCTCTCAATATATGAGAAGGTGCTTGAGCAGGGACTTGTTAAGGGTAGAAGCATTGAGGCGATAGTTGCAGCATGTCTACACATGGCGTGTAGAATACATGGCATACCTAGGAGCTTAGACGAGATATCTCAGTATACTAAGGCGAGCAGAAAGGAGATAGCTAGATGTTTCAGACTAATTGCCCGTGAACTAGGTGTGAAGCTTCCGCTAGCAGATCCAAAGATGTACGTTCCTAAGATATGTGAGCATCTGAAGCTTAGTGGCGAGATAATGAGGGAAGCCATGAGAATACTGGATGAAGCAAAAAGACGAGGACTGACTGCTGGAAAAGATCCAGCAGGACTTGCAGCGGCGGCAGTCTACATTGCAGCACTCCTCAAGGGCGAAGTTAGAACACAGAAGGAGGTTGCACAAGCAGCTCAGGTAACCGAGGTGACAGTTAGGAACAGGTACAAGGAGCTTGCACGTGAGCTAGGAATTAAGATACCGGTAAAGTAGTGTTGACTCTGTGTTCCAGATACCCGGAGTAAGATATCTACCTCTCTGCGAGATCTGCAGGAGCATAGCCTCCGGAGATCTAGTACTAGCTCAAGATCAAAACTATGTCGTACTTGTCCACAGTAACCCCTACAATAATGGTCATCTAATCGTAACACTGAGAGCACATAAGACTCTACAAGAAGCAAGTACAGACGAACTTACCGCTCTGTTCGAAATAGCTAAACGATGCATAACTCTTCTATCTAATGCTTATAGACCACATGGGTTTAATATCGACATAGTTCAAGAACCACATGTTGCACTTCATATAGTACCAAGGTGGAACGGTGATGCAAGTTTTGTATCCGTTTTTCACAATATTCGTGTCATAGCAGAGACACCCTATCACACACTGAGGTACCTCAGAGAGCTCATAGATAGATATAGCTTCAAGCTTCTCTGCTAGGATAGCCATGTTTTACGAGTTCTCAATATTGGCAGATATTGTGCTCTCTCTGACACTAATAGTCATATCGTTAATTTTGTTTATACGCCTAGTACATGATTACAGGCTGGTGTATACTGTAGGAAACATATGCAAGAAAGTGTACAGGGTCGAGTATAGGCCAAGTATAGTCATACCACTGAACCTGTATATCTGCAAGAATGTTGACTTAATATCTGCAGAGTCTCCTCAGGCAGAGCTTGTCCGCATAGTTAATGATAGTGTTGAGCTTCAGGGAGTTTATCCTGATATATACAGAGGGGAAGTAGATCTATACATCAAAGCTAGGGTTCACGGTCTACTTGATTCGTATGATCTGAAGAGAAGAATAAGACTTGAGCTAAGGTGACTCAACGTCTGATAAGCTCTACTGATAGCAGTAGGAGTACAAGATCTGTCAGTAGATTTATCACGGTTGAGGAGTAGATCAGTAGCGTTGTCAGCTTACCGGAGTATATCATCTCCGCGAGTATGTATAGATCTAAAGTCATTAAGCATATAGCTGTCACTAGAGAGAATACGTCAGCTCGCTCGCACATAGTGTACGTGCTCACTGAGCTTAGAAAGACTATGATAAATGCAAGTGTGTAAAGCCCGATGTAGAGTTTGGCTGCTGGCACTGATATTACTGGTAGTAGTAGTAGCACAACGAACACGAGCTCTATTCCTCTAACCACCGTCAGTAATGCTAGCAGTCTGTACACGGTGTGTGCCTACACTTCACGAAGCATTTTAAAAGAGCATCAAGTTGTAGGACTCGTGAATACAATGAGTCAAGGTGCTGTGAGCGAGGCACCAATAGTACCTCCACCACCACCTCTAGTCAAGGTTCCTAGGCTGATACAGAGTGCAGGTCTGCAGAGCAGAGAGTGGAAGATAGGTAGAGGCTACTCAGTTGGTGAGATAAAGGCTCTTGGACTTTCCGTAAAGGAAGCTCGAATGCTAGGAATATATGTCGACGAGAGAAGAAGAACGGTCTGGCAACATAATGTTGAGAGGCTCAGAGAGTGGCTCATCAAGGTTCTTAGGGGAGAGATTAGACCACCTGACCCAGCTCTTCCCAAGTTGGTGAAGATTAAGCCTAAGCGTGGTAGAGTGTTCAGAGGCTTAACGCCGGCTGGCAGGAGAATGAGAGGACTAATGTCAGTAAAGCTAAGAGAGACACACAAGCATAAGTGGAAGAAGAAGCAGAAAGAGAGGAAACTAAAGAAGAGACACGAAGCCGTACGTGCAAAGGGAGGACACTAGGCAGGTCACTGCATTTCTTTGCTCTAAGTCCCCCGTCATCTAGGAGAACCGGGTTAAGACTAGCCTACTATTATCTGTACTATTTCTGGGAGCTTGTTCACCACGTAGTCCACAGCTATATCAGGTCTCTTTCCTTCCCTTGCAACGTATATTACTTTGAGTCCTACTAACTTTGAACCTACCACATCTTCTATCAGGCCACTTACTACTACAGCGTTATCTTTCGAGGTTTTTGCTCTGAGAAGTGCAGCTTGGAAGATCTTTGCTGAGGGTTTACCTGCTCTTGACAAGTCTGAGCTTATTACTCCCTTGAAGTATCTTAGAATGTTGTACTTCAGTAAGATCTTCTTTGCAACATCGTTGTCAAGGTTTGTAAGTATGTACATGTCAATATTGTGCTCTGCCAGTTTTTGTAGTGTCTCGGGCACATCCTCATACAGTATTGCTTGTTCTACTATTAGCGAGGATGCCGCATTGCTGAAATACTCAAGCTCTTGTGGACTCACGCTAACTGTGTAATGTCTTATGACTGAAGATATGACCTCTCTTGCTAACTGCCTGATCGACCTGTAGGCTCCTCTAGAGATTAGCTGATTATACTTGTTTACCCATTCATTTTTTATCTTATTTGCAAGCTCTTCGCTTGATACGTTAAGTCTAAGTTCAGATGTTAAGAGGTTTGCCAGTTCTTTTTCAAAGTTCTCTATTCTTGCCAGAGTGTTTAGCACCTCGAAGAAGGCTACTTTAAATCCCATGTTATCACTGTGCGTTAGCTAGCAGTTTTAAGTATGAGCATAGGTCAGCATGTTGCTAAAGCTCGTGTATGCTTGAGAGTTTTCTAAGGTTTCTTATGAGCTCGCTCATCCTAAGCCTGCTCACAACAAGCGGTATCTTGTCTCTCTTAGCTATTTCTACCCCAAGCTCGTCTGGTCTCTCAACGCCGTGCAAGACTACTACCGCCGGTCTTAGGTCTGTAAATGCAAGAAGTGAGTGTATTGCCACTAGGGGGGATCTACCGTACTTGACGTTCGTGAATATTGCTGCTCTCTCCGTTGTCGTGCCATATAGTCTGAAGTACTCTTGAGGAGGAACTTCAAGAACGAGTCTTATGCTGTCAACCACGGTGTAGCCGCTAATGTAGACTTTCTGATACTCAGGAAGAACGTAGACCTCGCCCTCTATGGCCTTAACAAACTCGTCAAATAGTACTGGTCGAGAGAAGTCTCCCATGTCTATGACTGCGGCAAGGTATTTCTCGCTTCCTATCTTTAGCTGTCTAGTTAGCAGCTCAAGTTTCTTTCCACCTCTCTCTAGCTCTATCGTTATGAGTGTAAGCACGAGCCTCTTTATGAATACTGATCCTGGACTTCTTCTTCTTCCAGACTCATAGTCGGAGATCACGCTGGGAGTTGTACCGAGTCTCTCTGCTAGCTCTGTCTGAGATACATCAAAGTATTCTCTCCACCTCTTCATTGCACGGCCAGGGTTTTCTGAGAGAACAATGTCGCCAGCGATGAGTCTTGCAAGATCTAGCAGTGCATCCTTACCGAAATCCAACATTGCATTTTACTATGATGGGCAAGCAATGTTTAAAATTTTGGTTAGAGCTAACTCGTGAAAAATGCTTTTCAACATCGAGCAACTTGATCAGCAGCTTCGCGAGCTTGAGCAGAGGTTTGAAGATCTCAGTTCGAGAATAGAGGAGAAGTTTTCCGTAATTTCCAACCTCAGATCGAGACTTGATCAGATTAGGGCAGACATAAACCAGATCAGAGCTCAGCTTGACCAGCTAAACGCACAGCTCAAAGAGAAGAAAGATGCTCTCCAGCAACTTAGAAATAAGCGTCAAGAGCTGCTAGACAAGCTTCGCGAGCTCAAGGCGCGTCGAAGTGAGCTGAGAAACGAGCTCAGGTTTAAGCGTGAGCTCCTGAAGAAGATAGGACAGACCATAAGCGAGCTAAAGCAGCAGCTTAGACTAGGCAAGAAGCTGAGCAAGGATGACATAAGGAGACTAATTGAGAATCTTGAAGTTGAGCATGAGATATCTCCTACCCCTGACCTGAAGAGGGAGCTCGAGTTCTTTAGGAGAATAATGAGCCTTGAGAAGGAGCTCAACATGATGGAGCTAATTGAGAAGCTCAGAGAGAAGGCTAACAACCTGGTAATGGAGATAGACTACATAAGAAGCGAGCTCGTGCTAATAGATGAGGACCTCAAGAAGATAAACGAGAAGCTTCTACCACAGGTAACGCAGGATATAATAAACACGAAACAAGAAATAGCGAATCTTGTCGCCAGGATAAGACAGCTCATAGAGCAGAGAGAGCAGCTGAAAAGGGAACGTGACTCTGTGAAGGAGGAGATACTGAGAAAGTATGCTGAGATAAAGCAGCTTCGTGAGGAGCTCAACAAGCTGTACTCAGAGTTAGAGAAGATACAGATCTTGAAGATTGCGACAGAGAAAGCACAGAGGTTATTACAGAGAAAGAACAGACTACTACAGATGAGGAGGTCTCTAGAAGACAAGTTCAGACAGGCCTATGAGAGGCTCATGCGTGGTGAGAGAGTCTCACTGGACGAGTTAAGTGTCCTCAGCTATATAGAACCCGAGAACGAGTAATGAGCAGTGTAGTAGCGCAGACAGAGCACGCTAAGACGACAACTTACAGAAAGATACTTGTACTCTGTATTGACAGGGACAACGACGTAGGTGAGAGACTAGGAATACCGACGCCAGTCATTGGAAGAGACAATGTCCTCAACGTAGCAATACAGTACATACTTAGATTCCCTGATGACTCGGACGCTAATGCTATGTTTGCAGCAATACAGCTCTACGATAACTTAGCATCCACGCTAGGTAAAGACAACGTGGAGATAGCACTCGTGACAGGTGCAAGCAGTGAGGACACAATGGCGGATCTCAAGCTGCTTGACGAGCTCTCTAGAGTCCTCAGAGTGTTTGATGCAGATGGACTAATAGTAGTGTCTGATAGTCCCAGTGATGAGGCAGTTATACCACTGCTTCAGTCAAAGAGACCTGTCATCTCGGTTAGGAGAGTCGTTGTTAGACAGTCAAGAAGGTTTGAAGAGTTTGCAGTCCTAGCAAAGTACTACCTACTAAAGATGTTGACAGAGCCAAAATACAGAAAGTACGCACTTGGACTCCCGGGAGCAATATTTCTTTTAGCAGGGATATCAATCATAATCTCAGCCTACATACCTCCAATACTGGCACCAATACTATCATCAGGAATGCTGATAGCGCTGGGAGCGATAGTGATGATATATGCATTAAATATTCATCAGGAAATACTCAGATTCATACAGAGATACGAGTTAACGTTCTTCACGATGGTCATCTCTCTACTACTGGTGATACTGTATCCATTGACAATTACTGGAATATTGAAGACAACTCCGCTTGAACTATTGACTAGAAGACCAACGATATTCGATGTTCTATCAATTGCCATCGCAATAACGGCACTAATAAACATAATAGAGATATACGCTAAAAGGGGGGAGATACCCTATAGGAGAATATTCTCTGCAATTAGCATGACATTGTTTCCATCACTTGTCTTGAATAGTATTACGCATTTTGTGCTTAACATGATATCACCATCCATGCTTTTTGCATGCATAACGTCATATATTATAATACTTATGATCTCTCTAATGGTGCTAAATAGATTGTCTAGAAGAAGAGTCAAAGATGTTTCACATACTTTATATCAGTCTAGCTAAGGTACAAGACATAACTAGAAGTACATTAATAGAAGAAATATCAGCCCTTCTTGAACTATCAAACATAGAGTATTATAATATAGCTGAGAGAGAACCTTATCTTCTAGAACTAGAAGTAATGGACAACGATGTTGTTGCTGTTCTTAACAGTCTATGTAGAAGCGCATTTATTAAGAGAATAGAGAGTGCTAACACAGGTCTCCGTGTAGATTTTAGTAGAGACTTTGTATGTAGACCAAGACCGCTAAAACGCATTGATACTGCTTCTGCACCATTAGATCCTCTACTCTCAAGGTTGCTCATAAACCTAGCAAGGGCAGCTGCTGGAAGCAGAGGATTTGATCCATTTTCAGGCGTTGGAGGAATCTTGTTTGAGGCAGCACTAGTTGGATCATATGTTGTAGGTCAGGATAGAGAGACCAGATACATCAAGGTGCTGAGAGAAAACATACCGCTATCGGATGTACTTGTATCAGATACTTCTTTTAGCATACCACTGAGAGATTCCTCTATTGACTTTGTTGTATCGGATCCGCCATACTCCAAGCTCTCTCTAGTTGACGTTGATCTAGACCATCTGTACTATAGTGCGTTAAAGGAGTGTAATAGGGTTCTAAGAAAAGGAGGATATCTAGCATGGACCTGTATAGCGTCATTAGATGTTGAGAACCTTGTAGAGGAGTTTGACTTCGAGCTCGTACATGTAGGTTTTCACTATGTTCACAGAAGTCTGTTGAGGAAGATAGTGGTTGCGCGAAAAGTGTGAGAGTGTCTCAGTCTAATAATGCTTATAGGAGTCCTAGCCTTGTTAACAGATCTATAGCATTCTGTTCGGGAGATAGCTTAACGTATGCCTTCTTTTCTCCTGTTGGCGTTATCAAGGTGTTAACTTTTACTACTTTGACCCCGTAAAGTCTCTCTACTACTTCTCTTATCTGCTTCTTTGTTGCTTCTCTCTTGACAATTATTGTTATCTTATTCTCTTTCTCTGCTAGTCTTAATGCCTTCTCTGTTACAACAAACCTGACTATTATATTGTGAGGGTGCTCCATGTAGGACATGATGTGTAGGTCTGAAGCTCTGTCTAAATATTCTTCGTCAGACTTTGAAGAGTTGTCGCAGTCTATTAAGTGCGTTCTCTGTCCACAGCGTTAACCTTCCTGGCTGTCCACCAGGTGCTAGCACAAGCATGTTAAGGTTGTTCACGGTTACGACGTCGACTCCAGGTAGGTTTCGTAGTGCCTGTATTACAGGACACCTCTCTCCTACTACCACCAGTATGCTCTTAGGTGTCTTGTATCTTCTTCCTCTTCTCTTGCCCTTACCTGCCCTTATTCTAGTTCTCTCCTTGGCTCTCTCAATGTCTTTCCAGAGTCCAAGCCTTCTGAGCACCCTCTTGACCTCACTAGTAAACTGAAGCTGCTCGAACTCTGGAACCACTACTGGAGGTATCTGTACTACTTCATCTATCCTGTGGCCCCTCATTCTTATCAAGTCTGGTATAGCTGTGGCAGCTATAGCTGCCCTTATTGCTAGCTTTCGCTCCTTCTTGTTGATACGCTCACGTATCCTCTTTTCGACCTTCGGTGGATGTGCCCTTCTCCCCTTAACACACATAGGTGCAAATGCAGCTCGAGGCCATAGATGACCCTTCACTCGAGGCACTCTTGCTAGTCCTAGACCAACGCCAAACGACTCTGCACTCGTTCTCTTTCCGGCCATTGGGTCAGTACCCTTGGGTTGAAGTCTCCCAGTAAAGGCACTCAGGTAAGCTCTTCTTATAATGTCTATTCTGACCGGAGTCAAGAAGTGGTCTGGAAGCTCTATCTCTCTCACCGGATTTCCCTCGAGATCTAGAACTTTGACTACTCGCGGAACTACCCACTTAGTCTTGATCAGCGGCTCGAAGTTCAGTTCTGGTACAATAGCCATAGCTCAGACTTGTTCAGCTAATGAGCCTATCTTATAAGTGTTCTCGCCAAAGAGTGAAACAGCATGTCGATACTGGAGAAAATAGCAGCACACGCCAAGAAGGTCATAGAGTACAGCGACCCGCTGAAGGGGGAAAACATACCATACGAGGGAAGACTACTCTTTAACGAGAACTTATTCCTACCTTTACAGTACTACGAGTCGCTTCTTGAGGAAGTTAGGAACAAGCTTAATGAATCAGTAAGATTCTATCCGTCAACAAGCCTCAAGGAGGAAGTCACATGTAGGCTCTGCAGGATATATAACTTGGATCCCTCAAGCGTCATGCTAACAGCAGGAGCAGATGAGGGAATAAAACTAGCACTGGAGACAGTGGCGCTTTATGGTAGAAGTCGAACTGTGCTAATAGTTAGACCCTGTTACTCTATGCCGTTGGTGTACTCAGCAAATATGCAGATAGACTTATGCAGCATCTTTATAGACAGAGAGAATCTGAAGCTACCCTTAACGCTGATTGAGGACGTGATCAGAGAGAAAAGACCTGATCTCATATTCGTCTGCAGTCCTAATAACCCAATAGGAATGTCGCATGACATGAAGGAGCTCAGAGAGCTTGCCGAGCTGGCGCAAGATGCAGTACTGCTGATAGACGAGACATACGTTGATTACTCCGACCAAGATTGCTCTACGTTGGTAAGAAACTTCGACAATGTAATCATAGTTAGGTCATTGTCAAAGAGCTGGGGTCTTGCTGGTCTGAGAATAGGCTACATAATCTCAAGCGAGACGCTCTTGAAGACTTTACGCGGACTGGCTCAACCGTTTAACATATCCTCGGTGGGCTTGGTAATGCTAAGCCGAGCTCTAGAGATGGCACATATTGTGAGAAGATCCATAGAGGATGCTAAGAGGATACGCGAGTATCTATACATGAAGCTAAGAGAGATCTCAAAGATTAGACAAGTATTTCCATCAAAGACAAACTTCATAACGTTTAGCTTAGGGGACTCTGAGAAATCTCTCAGAGTATTCTCAAGACTTAAAGAAAGGAGAATCTATGTAAGAAAAATAAGTGAACCTTACTATGATGATTGTCTAAGAGTAACTGTCGCCCCTAAAGATATAGTAGATAAGTTTCTACTTGAGCTGAACGAGGTCATTAGTGGTGTTTCCTAGGTAACATGGAGAAGAGAAAAATAGCTGAGACCATAAGTAAGTTGATAGAAAATCTTGAGCTAGATAGCCAGCATGGATGTGTGGTAGTCTACGTAGGTATTGTCAAGTCCTTTAAAGACAAGGGTACCAGGAAGCTCATCCTGCAGCTAGATAGAGAGCTCTTTCTAAAACTGTGTGAGGATTTGCGCAAATCTTTTGACTCTAGTATGAGTGTGTCGATATGGATCAACGAGAAGAGAGAGTTGGAACCTGGAGATATCATTATTGCTATAGCAGTTGCGGGCTCAAGTAGAGTTACAACGCTGGAACTGTTAAGAGAGATAGTCGATCTCTACAAGAAATTATCAGTAAAAGTAGAGTACTGAGTCTACACAGACTATCTAAGTCGACCATCTAAGTCGTGATGTCAGTATTATTGTAGAAGTGATGCTCTACTAGGTTGAGTAAAAGCTCTCCAAGCTTTTTGTTTAATATAGAGTCTCTTAGAATCTTGTCTATGCTTTCATCTCCGAACATGGAGGCTTTTTGTCTGAAGCATGCAAGCAGATATCTACGAAAGGAGAGCCCTCTCCTCTTTCTGTATCCTCGTCTCACATGTATGAACTTGGAAGTCTCACGTATTGATCTTGAGAGGATGTACACTCTAGCTGTTCCGAGGGGCATGTGATTCATTGTTCTTAGAGTTGGAAACTCTACAATTACTCTAACAATATCTAGAAGGCTCTCTGGTAAGTCCCTTCTTGAGTGTGTTAGTAGCAGGAAGTATTTCCGTAGGTTTCTTCCCAGTCGCAGATACTCCGTAAATAGCTGCGAGTCTCTCTTCAGGAAAAGATGAGCCTCGTCTACCACGTAGATGAGTCCTTGTCTTGAAGCAAGTGTGTACTCTATTATGGAAAGTGTATATACAGTTCTCTGAATATCGCTTAGAAACGACATATCTAAACCAACCACAGCTCCTCTGACTTTACCATCACGTATCTCTCTGAGCACTGGGTGTGTTCTATTAAAGATCCAGCAGGCTAGACGGGAAAGTCTTCTCTTAAGCGCGGTTGCTGACAGAACGACGTCTTGTCTTGTGGCATTATTCGCTAACTTCTCCAACTTGTATATAACTTCATCTATACTTGTGGCCCCTCCCTGTACAGCTCTCTCAAGGAGTTCCTCCATCATTGGTGACAGTACGTATCTATCATTTCTGTAATGTAGCAATAGTGCCTCAATTATTATCTCAGTAAGTCTCTCTTTTACTTCTAGCACGCTGATAGGTAGAGGTGCATGTATATCTGAGCAGTCTTCGTACAGTCTTAAAGGATCAAACACGATGATACTATAATCATCGCTAACAAACCGCGACAAGACATCTTTCACAAGTGTTGTTTTTCCGGCACCTGAAGAGCCGACAATGAGTACATGCGAGTCAGATCTAATAGCGAGATCTATCACGTTCATTTGAGATCTACTTGATTAGTGGAATCACGTGGAGCAGATCGAGTAAACCTGAAGCTTTATCAAGCTTAATCTGTACTTGCCTGCCTAGCTTGATGCTCCAGAAGGGTCTACCTTTTCCCCACGAACCCTCTACCACTGAGGCAAAGAGACTTGTTTCATTGTCTCGATCTCGCTCAAGTCTTAACATGAGAGCACCCATGCTGCAAATCTTTGACAGCGTATCGATAGTTGGTCTCTCAAATATATAAGCAGGAGGAGCATAAGTCCTTCTCACATCTATATACGTAGATCTGACGTCTATAGAGATCTTCGTTATCCTGCTGCTAGGAGGTAAACTGGACCAAAATAGTGCCATGAGATCCCCGTCAAGCATCACTGAGACAGCATCACCTTCAGCTAAAGGTACAGGCTCCTCTGGAGGTACAGGAACCTTAAACACGTAGCGAGCTGGGCCAAGTAAGCTTCTCCTAAAGATAATTGATGGCATTATGTGTCTGCCGAGTCTAAACCTTATCAAGCATAGCGTAAGGGTGCTATAGTTTGGCTACGCTTATCTAAGGCTACTTAGGAACCTAACATCAAATGAATGAGTATGTCGTTTTTGGGACACTCATAACGATAGTATCAGTATACGCTGCATATTGCATCATGGAGTACCTCATAGGGTTGACGCCTGCACAGCGTGCTAAGGGTCTCGACAGACTTGTCGACCTAGCCCTCACGGTTGCTGGTGTAGTAGTAATTTATGTTCTCTACACAAAGCTTCCAGCTATTCTTCACGTTATTGGTAATGCCATAGGTGTCCAAGTTCCAGATCAAGACACACTGAGCCTTACTGAGTGTGCAAGGAAGTATTTCACTACTCTCTTTGATAGACTAGTCAACTTTCAGCGTGCAATGTTTATTCTAGTTACAGTGCTTGGCACAGTACCTTACACTGTGCCTATATCTGTATACATATCTCACTCAACACAGTATCTGCAGTGGATGATGCACTGGTCTCTAATAAACGTTGGACTGTACAGGATACTAAGCTCCATAGCTATGTATTCGAGAGAGATGTTACTGCTCGGTCTAATACTCTCAATACCTAGCCAGACAAGACTTCTAGGCTCAGCATTATGCGGCTTAAGCCTAGCTTTACCAAGCCTAGTCATACTTGCATGGAGGTGGTGTCTTACAACCGGAATTCTACAAGCGGTGCCTGGATCTCTCTCCCTAAACAATGCGCTGAATGCCGCGAGAACGATAGTCCTAGGAGGATATGAGCTAGGATCCAGGCTACAGGAACTAAACGTTATCCTTGATACTGCACTAGGCATGAGCCTAGCTATATCGTACGGGCTTGGTCAGGTAATTGGTAGGACAGCTAACATAGTACGTGCACGCTAGAGAAAGATTTATAAAGCAGAAGAGACATCAAATAGGCGAAAGTAAACAGCCCCGGTAGTATAGCCCGGCCAAGTATGCGGGCCTCTCGAGCCCGTGACCCGGGTTCAAATCCCGGCCGGGGCACCAGACAAATGCTAATAAGATACATATCTTCAGCTTCTAGGAAATAAGAAGAAGAACCTGCAGGATAATCTTTGTTAAGCTCTTCAGTCCTCTGTCTTAGGGTTTGGACCAGAGTGTCTAAAGTGTCTGACTAGGTATGTAACTACCTCAGGAAACCTGCATCAGTTCCTATTGTGCTATTCTTCTAAAAAGCTACAGTGTAGATAGATAACTATTCTTGGTTTGTAGTTTCAAGTCTGAACTCACATTCTTCTGGACTCTCCGCTTCAGGAGGACACTCTATGTATCCCACTAGCTTGTCGCTCTCAGAATCGTAAACTTCGTATACTCCGGTACCAATCTCTCTTAGTCTATACTTTCCCTCTCTTACCCCTCTAAGCACGTCCTGAATGTTGATTTCTGCCATGTTGCTAGTGTTCAGTAAGCATAACTAGGTGGTTAAAGTTCTTACTGGCCTAGTATTTCTGGCCGTCTCTTAGCTGCGTGAGATTAATGTCCTCTTGTAGTCGTTCAATTTCTTGTGAAGAGCATCTCGGTAGCTAAGGTGTCAGCAGCTTCCCTTCTGTTAGTTTAAAGCCTGTTTCTCAGATGGCAGTACAAGACTCTTTCACACTATTTGCTTATCGCTATTCTATCCGTAGTGTTGTCTTAATGATGCGCGTTATTGTAATAAGGGTCTATATATTACCCTTACAAGATGAGCTACGTTAAAGAGTTACCTAGAAGGTTACCTGAGGTATACGATGTACTTCATAATGCTACTACTAGAGTTCGTGTAAACATACTAATGTATAGTCCGTATGAGGTCTTTCGAAAATATGATGAGGGAGAGCTCTATGTTCCGCCAGAGATAAAGCGAGAGTATGTCTGGGACAAGGTTACTGCAAGTCGATTTATTGAGAGTCTCATATTCGGTCTCCCAATACCGCCGATAATGGTAATTAAAGCAGGTGTCAAGTACTGGGTCGTTGACGGCTTTCAAAGACTTGAGACTCTGAGGAGGTTTTTCCGAAATGAGCTTACGCTTACTGGAGTAAGTCCAGAGCTTGAGAGAAAGACTTGGAAGTCTCTTCTTGATCGAGCATCTAAGGGTGATAAGACCTTTGAGCTTCATGTTGTTAGGCTTCAGACTGAGCGAACAGTACCTGTCTTTGAGCTAGAGATAAACGTGCCAGGTGCTACGGAGACTGAGTCTGAGCGAAACAGGAGGTTAATAATGTATGAACTTTTCAGGAGAATTAACCTAGGTGCGAAGAGGTTAACTCCTGGTCAAGTGCTTTTCTGTACGCTCAGTGACACTGAGCTGATAAAGACTGTCAGGAATGTAGCCACAAGTGATCAGGTAAGAGCACTCTTCAGCTGGACAAAAACTGAGGAGAAGAGGTTTGCCCACTATCTTACTACACTGAGCCTGTTTCTGACAGAGCTAAGGAGAAAACCAAGTCCTCTCTCAGTCATAAGGAGACTCTATACAGACACTATTGATTACAGTGTGAAGCTATCTCATGATGATGTATCTAAGCTCTCAAGAAAAGTAATAGATACCGTAATTATAATGAGAGAGTTCGGTTTACAGAGAAGACACTTCACGAAGTGGTACTACTCTCAGATCTTGAGCAGAAAGATTGAGGAAGGCAAGGAGATCTCACAGAAAGATCTCGAGAAGGCCAAGAGAAGATTCGTTAATCAGGTAATATCCACGGTGATATATGACATATTTTCCATAGCCTCCGATGAGCTAGGGTTGACTATAGATAAGGCAAGAAAGATTCCGCGAAACGTCAAGGAGAACCTTGTTAAGACCCTTGAGGAGGGTATATACAAGATTGTTGTCAGGGAGATAGTTGATCGAAGAGTAACTAGTGATGATAAGATCGAGAATGCGACTGGGCAGGTCTACGACAAGATAGCCAAGATTCTCAAGAAGTACGTTAAATAGACAGCGTAGTAGCGCAGGAGTTCGCTATGTTAGGACAGTACAGCCAGCAAT
Organism: Thermoproteales archaeon; assembly: GCA_027036495.1. GTDB lineage: Archaea > Thermoproteota > Thermoprotei > Thermoproteales > Thermocladiaceae > JAADER01. The sequence continues at coordinate 62,764 of JALWFJ010000069.1, read as the reverse complement.
AGACTATTTAAGATTTGTATCTTCACATGGTTAGGTAAGTAGGTCTCCACCATGGAGCGTATAGTTAGGGGTTATGTTACCAGCAGGTACGTTATAGATCTCAAACGAAGTGATTTAGCGAAAGTTCTCAAGGAGTTTTTAGATGATGCTGATATAAATCTGCTACTTGCTGGCAGAATAGAGTACATACCTGTAACAGTCGTGCTCGACAGGACTTACTCAGCACACCTAAAAGTGTATGGTGCCAGAGTAGTACTCACATCATTTACTCCAAGTCTTGAGCTAGAGAGTGACCAGACAGTAACCGTCCAATTTGTCAGCGTAGGACAGCCAGTGTACAAGATGTTATCCGTGCTTGGATACGACTTACAGTTCTATGTTCCTCTTCTATTCCAGGTATATGGTCCAGAGCTTAGGCTCATACTTCCTCGATCTAAACATGAGCTTAAGGAGCTCATGCTCAGAGAAAGTCCAACAATAGAGCTTAACGTCTATGCAACTAATGTGCTCATAGAGGAACTTGGAAGTATATCAGACCTTTTAGCTAAGTATAGAAATGCAGCGTTCAGCTTAACGTCCTCCGACGTTGTGTTAGTTCTCCTGTACTTTGGAGCTGCAAGAACAGTTTTCTCAAGGTTTGTATACGATAACGTTAAGATAGATGATAGTGAGATTCCTGTTCTCAGAACTCAGGTGCAGGATGATCTCTTCTTTAAGAAGACTCCTCTCTTAGTACTAGTAGCGCGTAAGGGAGAAAAAATCTGCATACAGTCTACATAACGTTCGGCTTTACCTCGCGTATTACTCTGTCAATCCTCCTTCTCACGTTCTGAAGAAGCACTATTCTAGACTCAAGACTTTCATCGACTATTACGAAGTGCTCAGTGTTTCTATTCAGCTCATTTAGGAGTGCCTTAGTCCACTCTTTAACTTCTTCGTGCCTGAGCATTCCCTCCTTTCCGATTTTGTACACAGAGTAGCCGAGACTCATGTAGCTCTTAACCTCAACAAAGTGTGGATTAGCCTTCTTTAGGAGCTCAGCAAACTCGGGTATGTATTCTCTCTGTGTGTTAATGCCCTTTATCAAGGTTAGCCTTATGACAGTTCTAGTACGGACCGAGCTCAATAGCTCTAGACTTTTGTTAAACTTTCTCCATGCATTCTCTCGATCAAGTACGGGTACGTGTATGGTGTAGTACAGCTTCTCGTTAGGGGCAGTGAGAGATAAGTAGAGCTGTGTTGGCAGTGCGTCTTCTCTGTCCATTCTCTCTATCATTTCTGGGACTCTGCCATTTGTAACTACAAAGATTGACCTAGTCTCAGGTAGTTGACGAAGACACAGTATTAGTTCTGGCAACTTTGGATAAAGACAAGGCTCCCCCGAAAGAGATATAGCCCAGTGGGTTGGTCTAAGTGCCTCCTCTACTCGCTGTCGAGTACACTTGGGATGTCCAAAGTATCCGGAGAGTAGTCTTCTTCTCTCCTTGAGTATGCCCTCAATGATGTCCTGAGGATCATACACTACCTCCGGAGTAAGGTAGGTGTAGTCATATGACTCAGCGGGTCTCCAGCAATATATACACTTGTTGAGGCAGATCATTCCGACAGGACTCATCTCAACACATCTATGTGACCCGCCCCAGGGAGCACCATAGAACTTGACCTTATAGCAGCTTCTACCTTCGGTTAGTGCCTTCCTTGTCCAGTGACATAGCTCTACAGTAGCATGCTTCCACACGCCATATCCCGCCCTCTCTAGCGCCCTCTTTGCCTCTGGGCTAATAGCTATCTTCCCGTTCTCGTCTACTATGTGGTATCTCAGTCCTTGCAGCTGAATGCTCATCTACATCACCTACCTAAACTTCCTCTGAGGCGTACCATGCGTATAGCTCCTTAATATACCCTCGCTAACCGAGAAGTTAAGCTGTATGGTCACCATGAACTACGTTGCCCCAAGAGTGAGGTTTAGATGTACCCTGTGCGGAGAGTGCTGTAAGAGGTACTGGATACCTGTAACCCATGTCGACGTCTTTAGAATTGCTGAGTACTCTGGGCTGAGTCCAGAGCAGTTTGTGACGTTCTTTGACAAAGAGATGACCACAGGATGGGACTACCCTGAGATCAGACTAGCAAATGGGCGCTACTACATGATCCTAGCAAAGAGACCAGACGGTTCATGCATCTTCAATAGATACACTGAGAGTGGAAGACTGATATGCTCAGTACATCCAGTCAAGCCGCTTGTATGCAGGTTCTATCCTTTTGTGTATTGGGTCAAGGATGACATTGTCTACTTTGAGGTTCTGGATAAAGCAATAGGGTACTGTCCCGGACTTGGAAGAGGATCTTACCACGAGTTCAGCATAGAGACAAAAGCTGTGGAGGAGATAAGAAGGGCAAAAGAGGAGTATCGTAGAATAGTAAGCAAGTGGAACAGGCTCGTGGAGAAGCATGTAGTTGAGCCGACTCCTCAAGAGTTTCTCAAGTTTCTTGGAACAGTATATGAGGCGAGAAGGCTGGAGGAGAACGAGAAGAAGGCTGCAGAGTGACTATATGTGCTGTATCTGGCGAGCAGAAGAGTCAGCGAGGGTGATATTCCTCACTCCTCGGGAAGCCGAATCGTTCATCATCTTGCTAGTAGATGATCTTACGCAAGGGCTATGTAGGCCACTAAGCTTGCAAGTACCAGGATAATAAATATAACTGCCAGAACCTTCTCCATAAAGTCTGACTCAGCTCTAGCATACTTACCATAGCTCCTCTCTGTCCCAATTCCTTCCCGAGATTCATACTTTGTGACAATGTAGTAAGTCGCGAGACCAAGTATTGAGAGCACGATCACAGCCTCAATGAACGTTCCAGTCTTTAAGGGGTTAGTTATTGTGCAGTACCAGGGAGCAGATAGAGAGAAAGCCATCAGCACTATCAACACGGCTATGACTACATGTTTCAGCAAGGTATTAGAAGGCATCAAGTCTTTCCTCACCTAACCTTCTTTAAGGGTTCTGTTGCTTAGACCTCAAGATGGAAGGAGAGGCAGAGTTCTCTCCCTTTGGTAAGGTGTTGTATCGTGCTACTGAGAGATGTCCAATATGTGGAAATACGTCTCTTGAAGTGTTGGAGCTTCTCTACCAGGTGCCGTTCTTCGGAAACCTAATACTTTACTCCTATACCTGTCATCTCTGTGGATACAGACATGTAGACATACAGTACCTAGAGGAGAAAAAGTGGAGAGTTGTGAAGTATGTAGTAGAGGATGAAAGAGACGTTGTTGAGACCCTCGTATTTAGGTCAAAGACCTGTAGTATCTATAGCCCTGAGCTGGGATTCAGCATTGATCCCGGGATAATGAGTGAAGCCTTCATCACCACAGTTGAAGGGCTACTATATAGAGTGCTTGACTATGCAGACAGGATGATTGTTCTCTACGAGTCTGCTACCGACAAGATTGAGGAGTTTAAGAGAAAAGTTGAGGAGGCTTTACAAGGAAGACTCAACTTCACGGTAGTTCTCGAGGACCCTCTTGGAAACTCCATTATTAAGCCACCACGGGGCAGAGAAGGTAAGGTAGTTCTCGAGAGTTTAATAACCCCTTCCGAGATCTAGCCCTCTGATGAGTAGCACGGAGGAGCGCAAGAGATCTAGCCGACGTAGAAGACTTAGAGAGACCTTTCTGCCCCTCATATCTGCAGGACTACTGAAGTTTCCAGAGACAAGAGAGTATTACAAGGTGAGACTCGACCCAAAGACTGTAGTGTTCATATCGATAGCGATAATAGCGATAATACTAATACTGGACTTGACTGTGCCACTGACTCTACCTTAGTCAGAAGCGGGAAGCCTCATCACTAAGTTCAGTAATCAACCCAATGTCTCATCACGAATCAAGACTGTTAAGAATTATTTGAAGTGATGAGCCCCAGCTTTACTGACGTACTGATGAGGTGTTTCAGTGCTGAGACTATATTATCATCGAGGTGACATAAGGTATGTGTATGTTTCTAAGTGCTCCCTTTATCCTCACTCCTCTACCTGGCTCTATCTCTATCTCGTAGACTCCAGGCTGAACAGGTTGCCACCTCATCTTTCTTATGAAGATAAATCTCTTGAAGTCTCCAGAGGAGGTTCTCGCTATTCCAAGTATGAACACTCCAGCTGCAAGAAACTCCTCTACCCCGTAACGTGACACTGAGGGGCTACCAGAGGGTATCTCTGTAGTTATTATAGTCGTCGTCTTGACTTGCTTCTCTATTCCCGTGACAAGTGCACGTATGTACTCTCTTAACACTTGAACATCCTTGTCTAATGTAACAAGTGGCGCTATAGGATCAATTACTAGTCTGGTTGCTCTCAGCATCTTGACATACTCCCCTATTGTTGTAACAATCGATTTTGCTATGGTTGTTGGATCCTTCTCCCTAATTTTCTCTATGAGATCTGGATCTGGTACGAGAATCTCAAGCAGTCCTTCTCTTCTTAGCTCCTCAAGGTCCCAGCCAAACAGCTTAGCTCCTCTGACTAGCTGTGAGTAATCCTCGTCAACTGATATGTATATTCCGGGCTCATTGTAGAGAAGAGCACCACCTACCAGAAAGGTAAGGGAGAAAAGCGTCTTTCCAGTCCCAGTCTCTCCAGTCACGAGGTAGGTTCTACCTCTGAGTAAGCCTCCACCGAGTATGTCATCTAGACCCTCTATGCCCGTTGACACAATCTCACTACTAATAGAGTAACTCTCTGAGGCCACGTGTGACTAGGCTTACGAGTTAGGTTAAAAATTCGCATTCTTCTCACACAAGACAGAGAGAAGTGTGTGTCCTAGACGTGGTGCTAAGGGTTATAACATAACCTCGCTTCCATATAGGGTCAGAGTGTACTGTAATAACCAGGTTCTGATACCTGCTAGGCTCGTACGTGCGCTCGGCATCTCGAACTGGAAGTATGCAGACATAGTTATAAGATATGAGGATAGGGTGATACTGCTAAAAAACACCAAGCTGTTAAGGACGAGGCACACTGACTCTAGACAGTTCACCATACCTAAACATATACGTGACCAGTACGGTATTAAGCCGGGGGACGAGATTGAGGTCCTCGAAATCAGGAGACCGTCCTCGATACCGCCAGAAGGGCTTACGTCATCCTAAGCTTAATGAATAAGGCTCTCGAAAAGGTTCTCAACATAACTAGCCTACTCATGGAGACAGGCTTGGAGTGGACTCTCGGTCCTCTAGTACTTCTGCAGATAGTTACTGGAAATGTGACGAGTAAGGTCGACTTGGCAATACATATTGACGACTTCTCCGACAATATTGTTGCACTTCTAGAGAGGATAGGAATCGAGAAGGTGTTTTACGTAGTTAACCGAGGATTCTCTAACAGGTGCATATATGCTTGGGGGTTACCCTGCATATCCATAGAGGACATGATAGTCTCGTTCTGGCATGACAAGAACAAGCCCTATCGAAGCATTGTGCTGGAGATTCTTCAAAGAACTCCCCCTAATACTGTTGATTGGGGTTACATACGCAACACCGCACTCAGGCTCAAGATTCTAGATAACATAGAGCAAGCACTCACTGAGGCTAGTCTAGATAAAAGCTGTCTCAAGGAGCTACTCAGACGTGGGTAAGGAGTCTCGAATCATAAGAGGATCTACCTCTAGTCTCTTGCATGGAAGGAAAATAGTGATTGTTGGGACAGCAAGCTCTGCTCTCTACAAGATAATTGATCTGTCGAGACTCCTGATTAGACATGGTGCAGAGGTGAAGATAGTACTATCGCCGAGAGCTTCTCGCTTGGTGAGTCCTGAGCTCTTCAGATGGGCTACTGGAGATGAGGTGATACTCAGACCTAGTGGCCTAGTTGAGTACATAGACCTCTCTGAGTGGTGTGATCTCTGCGTAGTTGCTCCATGTACACTAAACACTATGTCGAAGATTGTGCATGGCTTGACTGACAACATTGTAACACTCACAGTTCACTCAGCTCTAGGATCAGGAAAGCAGGTGCTAGTTGTCCCTTGCATGAACGTGAAGCTGTGGAACTCACCTGTGACAGTAGAGGTTCTGGAGAAGCTAAGAAGCATTAGGAACCTACATGTATACTTCAGAATTGATGAGGACAAGGTGAAGTTTCCCGACATTGAGCTTCTCTGCGAGAGAATAATAGACCTGCTAGCTCCAAGAGACATGTGTGAGAGAACAATCCTCGTTACAGCCGGTGCTACGAGAGAGCATATCGATCCAGTAAAGTACTTGTCTACTCCTAGCAGTGGACTTACTGGAGTTTACCTTGCAAGAGAAGCTGCTGCTAGAGGAGCAAGAGTTATTCTTGTACATGGCTATCTGAGCGAGCATGCACACAAACTTCTAGAAGACCTCAATAATAGTGAGACGTACTTTGTTAAGAATACTAGAGACATGTATGATAAAGTAAGAGAGATCATTGATAGTGACAACATTGACATAGCAGTATTTGCAGCAGCACCACTTGATTATGAGGTTAAGACAAGTTTCTCCGAAAAGATAGATAGTAGGTCTGCTGATAAGCTGACCCTTGAGCTTGTTAGGTCTCCTAAGATCATAGACCTAGCAATTGGTAAGGCAAAAATTGTGGTTGCATTTAAAGCCGAGTGGAACATCACCGAGGATGTACTTGTAAGACGAGCATCACGTATGTTAGCAGAGAAAGGCGCCGATATCGTCATTGCACATGACGTAAGTAAGGGTCTAGGATTCGGCACGCTTAGGGATTCCGTGCTTCTTCTTGACAAGCTTGGTAACGCTCTACGATTAACAAGGATCCATAAGAGAGAACTTGCACGTACTATTCTTACTCATGCCTTATGCTTGCTAGAGAGCCAGTCCTGAATATTACCAAAGTATTACTTAGCTTGGCCACGCCCCCTCCTTAAAAGCGGTTGGTAAAATGATCTTACCGTGGTAGTAAAGCTCTCCGAGACCGAGATAAAAGTTGGTCTACTCTACTTTCTTGACAAGCTTCCTCCACGAGAAATAGCATCACGACTAGGATTATCAATAAACACGGTCTACAAGGCAGTCTCCAAGGTTAGGTCAAAACTGAGAGAGCTTGGTGTAGATCCGGAGAGAGTACCTAGAGAAAAGATGGAGCTTATGCTTAGGGACCTAGATAGAGCTGAGCGTGAAACAAGAGATAACAATAGTTATGGAAGCTCTGGCAATGGCGGACTTAATAATTCCAATGGTAAAGATGAGGTTGGGAATGAACATTCAGTCAAAGAGAACGTATTAACGCACGATATTGAGAGAGCCAAGAGAGTTTATCCAGGAATCAACATAGTTACTCTGAGATACACCTTCACCATAAACATAGTTAGCACTACAGCGTCTAAGTCTGTATCAGGTATTAACAACACTGATAGAGTAAATAATGGGGAGTTAGAGAGAGAACTTAGTCTATTATTGAGATTCTACCTTGACACGGTAAACACGACGTTAGTGGCTATAAAAGATGGAGTAGAGAAGCTAGTACACAACATTCAGAAGCTTGCTGATGAGCTAAGAGAAATTGCTAATAGACTTGAGTCAGCTAAGATCACTCTATGTTCAGGACTTCCAGAGAGGAGTAATGATGATAGTGGAGATAGTAGCAGAGTGAGTAAGGATGTGGAGAATGACGTACCTGAGTTCATACGGGATAACGTGTGGGTTGACATAATACGATCAAAGTACGGCACCTGAGCTATCTATCTTTAACGATACAGTTACTCTACTTAGGGCAGATTAAACACTATGAGTGGCACGGTCATCTCCCACCTAGTTAGTGAGCCATGGACTGCCCTTAGAGGCTCTCTCTCCCTTTCCTGTAAGTTATAGCTGTATCTTAGATACGACGATGATATAGATACTAGAACATAGTCTCCAAGTCTCTTCTTGACGTCTTCTGGAACCTCAGAGAGACCGAGAAGCTTTTCCTTAATGAGCTCATCTCTAGATATTACTAGAAAGCCTAAGCCTTGTAGGGACTTCACATCATCTAGCTCTGCGAAGTGCTCTCTGTGCTCAGGCAGGACCTTTATGTGTGAAGCTCTTGAGTCTCCATAGGGCGGTGCATCAATCACGCGGAGTAGCTGACGCATGTACATCATGTCTACAGGGTCGCTCTCTGTCGAGTCTATTAGACCATGGTCACTGGTCACAATCACCGTCAGAGGACTATACGCGTAGTTTCTTACTGTCCTAGCGATGGAGAACATTAAGTAGTACACGGTCTCGTAGTACTCGTACGATGATACGCCTCTTCTATGCGCAACCTCGTCAGGAACTGCATTGTAGATGTATGCAAGACCTCTATCAGTGGAGTTGAGAAAGCTTATCGCCGTGATCAGCGCCTCACTGAGAGAGCTGTACTCTTGTATCTCAGCGCCCCTGTATATGAGTCTCGAGAAGCCATTTTTCAAGCCCTTGTTAATCAGTACTAGACTCCTGATACCACTCTCGGTGAGCTCCTCAAAGATCGTTTTTCTAATCCGAAACAGCTGATACACGTTAACTCCAGCCCTCAACAGGAGATCTCTTGGACATTGTTCATCAGACAGGGCACGCAGCTGTGGGCTCAGACTGAGCACATTTACCACAAGTCCTAGCTCCCTGATGTAGATCAAGTTTCCAATAATCCCATGCTGAGAAGGTTCAAGACCTGTCGATATGCTTGCCAAGGCGGAGGGAGTTGTTGATGGAAAGACCGAAGTTAGCTCAAAGAGATCTAGAGACCATAAGTCAAGCTCTCTCAGAACCTCTCTGAGTATAGTCACACTAAGTCCATCTAGGACGATTAGCAAGATCTTCTCTGCAGTTATCCTACCTTCTATGTCTCGACTGAGAGTCTTACCGTGTGTCGGTAATCCAAAGTGCTTAAGTATGGTGTTAGCTATGTTTACTATGCTCAGCCCGTCATATCTTGGCTTACAAGTATACTCTATTTCTCTAAAGGACTCAAACTCGCAGTAGCTGACCACAGCTAAGCTCGCTCTCCGAGACTCTCTCTGACTCTTTAACCCTACTCTCTGCCTATGTCTTTAAAGGAACGGGCTGGGAGCTACAATGACCATGTTAAGCCAGATTGAGGACATGCTTAAGGAACTTGAGACTTACAGGTTAGAAGACTACATTAATCTCTTTCTTGAGACGCCACTACATGACTTGTTACTGCTTGCTGACCTCATAACTAGGAAACTTTGTGGAAAGTATGTCACGTTTACTGTAAATCTTGCAGTAAACTATACGAATATCTGCACCTTACGCTGTCCAATATGTGCGTTCTCTAGGAGTAGAGACGACTCAGATGCATATCTGCTAAGTCCAGAGAGTGTTGCAAAGATCGTTGAGGAGGCATACAGAAGTTATGGAATTCTCGAAGTTCATCTTAACGGAGGCCTAAACCCGGATCTCGGTCCCGAGTACTTTGAGAAGATGTTTAGGCTAATCAAGCAGCGTGCCCCCAAAGTCAAGATAAAGGGCTTAACGTGCTGCGAGATAGCGTACTACTCCAGGCTCTGGAAAATGAGCATAAGGGAAACAGTATGTAGGCTCAGAGACGCTGGACTAGACATGCTGAGTGGAGGCTGTCTCGAGATGTATAATGAAGATGTCAGAAAGGTGATAACTCCAGGAAAGATAAGTGGCGAGGATTGGTTCAACGTAGCGAGGATATGCTACGAGAATCAGGTTCCCGTGAATGCAACGATGCTCTTTGGTCACATAGAGAAGCCGCATCATGTGGTAGAGCATCTTCTCAAAGTTAGAGACTTTCAGGAAAAGACTGGAAACATCGTTGCATTCATACCACTCAAGTTCTCCCCCACCAATACTCAGCTACATAGAAGCGGCATAGTCAAGAACGAGTGTAGCACCGAGTACGCCCTGAGGGTGATAGCTCTCAGCAGGATAGTGCTTAGAGACAGTGTGAGAATAGTATCTGCATACTGGGTCTCGCTAGGAAAGAACGTGGCTCAGATTGCTATCTGTAGTGGAGCAAATGACCTTGTAGGGACGATGATTAACGAGAAGGTCTTCATGAATACCGGCAAGAGAGAGACCACAACAGCTGAGGAGCTGGCAGCTCTCATCAGAGAGGCAGGAAAACAGCCAGCATTGAGAGACTCATTTGGGTGCATAGTTAGAGCAATGTGATTCAAGGCCCAACGAGCTACTAACTAGATAGCATTTTCTGTAAGTTAGCTTAGGAGAGATGAGCCTCTATGAAGGTGCTACTGCTATCTTACTTTCACAATGAGCCGATAATGTACGTTCTGGAGAGGTACAGCAAACGCAGAGGTATTCATGTAGACATAATGAGAGTAAATCCTGCTACATGCAAAGATAGTATCCTTAAGGAGAGCTTCGACTTAGCACTTGTGCCCTCCTCTCTTGTTGAGCAAGCATGCAGCATGGGGTACAAGATCACGGACGTGGTAATAGCATGTAGAGATAGTTTGAGAAGCGTCAGAGTATTTTATACAAGATCAGTACCTGTAGACAAACTCAGGGACATATACTCTACGAGAGAATCCATAGTATCTAGAAGGTTGCTTGTCTCGCTGCTGAGAATGCACGGTTTAGTAGATCTCACGGTTAAGTGCATAGAAGTATCTCTCCAGAACATGGATCTGATACTTAGTACTAAACCAACACTGCTCATAGGGGATCTAGCACTAGTAGCGTCTTCAAGATACAGGACTGTGATAGATCTCTGTGAGCTCTGGTTAAGCCTCTACAAGGTGCCGCTTGTCTTCGCAGTACTGCTAGCCAGGACTACTTGTGACTCTAAGCGTAGTGAGATAATTGAGGATGTCGTAGAGACCCTAAGAAGAGAGTTAGTACAAGGTAATCTCAATGTTGATGACGTCCTATCATGGTCACAGCACTGGATAAAGAGACACGTAAACAGAGATGTTCTGAGAAACTACCTTAGCAACGAAATTATCTACGTCATGAAGAAGGAAGAAGTTGCTGCTTCTCTGAGCTTAATCAAACAAGCACTAGCTCAGGCTCCTCCTCTAAACTGAGTACTTTCTCGCTTGAGGAGAGCTCATAAAGCCTCCTTATTGCTTTAAGCTCCTCCTCCCCTATAGGGTCAGGTTTTACATACATTTGAATAAACTTCCGAACAAGGTTCTCGTTTTTAACCCTCGAGTACTTCAGCGATATGTTGAGGATGCTGTCAAAGTTTTCTAGCGAGTATCTTATAGATCTTATGTAGAGACTCGATATCTTTCTAGCTAAATCCTCACCAATTCTCCTGCTAACTATATTTACCCCTAGTGGTATAGGGAGCTTAGTCTCTCGATACCACCATTCTCCAAGATCATAAACTGAGAATTCTCCTGAAAAGATATTCTCCACTACAAGCTGCTCCTCGTGTATCACTACTCCACAATCTGTAACCCCCGACTTAACCAGGTACGTCACTTTATCATGTGGTACATCTACGAGGAGGTACTTGGAGAGCCCTACTCTCCTTAAAAAGACCTCCGCCAAGACCCGAGCAGTAGTGTTAAGGCCTGGAACTGCTACAACTACCTCTCCTGCTCTAGAAGAGAAAATATCTCCCCTACATATGATTTTAGGTCCATACCTGTATCCAACTGAGGCACCATACCTTATTAGGTAGTACCTACGAGAAGCCTTTAAAAAAGCTGGAACACTTGCAGCACTCACATCTAGACGACCAGCAAGAACAAGCTTGTTCAATATCTCTATATCTAGGCATACCTCAAAGAACTGAACATCCACGTCCTCAAGTCTCACAAGCCCACTCAAGATCGGATATGTTAGGAATATGTCATCAGGATCCGGACTATGTCCCAGACTTAACGAGATGATGCTCTTGGGCATGAGACTATCAAGATGCGAGAAGCTAGTTAAAAGTAGTAGCAGCTTAGTAGACGTGGCGGGGGAGGGTACAGAAGTGTTTTGAAAAAAGAAAGCCTAGTTTGCATTGACGGCAACATTATTGGCATTCTCTCTCTTAGCCTCATTAACCTCCTTCTGCTCAGCACGTAGCATCTTGATTCCCTTAGATATCAGCGCAATCCCAACAGCAGTAGTTGCTGGCTCTGGCAGCGCTATTAGTATTGCCCCCGCCACGATTAGGGCGATTGCCTTGACGTTCCTCATGTACTCCCACCCGTCTACAATATCTTCTACAATCCTTATAAAGATTTCTCTTGAGGCTTTTAAAGTTCTTTCGACCCTATTTAAGCACACTTTATAAATAATACCGTTACCCAGCTATTATTCCCTAGCTATTGCTCTCATAGCTACCGAACCGAGAAAACATTATGCTGAGTAATGTTGAGTTATAGTTTAGGTAAAGTTAAAAATTCTTGACGAGCTCTCTAGGCAGAACATGTCATCGGCAGGACATGCTGTTCAAATTATACAGCCACTAAAGGCCTTCCAGAAGTTTCTTGGAAAGAACGTCGTTATCAGATTGAAGAACAATAAAGCTATACGCGGCGTGCTCGTGGCTTATGATAACTGCATGAACGTAGTACTCGATGATGCAGAAGAGATCGATCCTAAAACCAGTCAAGCAATAGTGAAGTACGGTAGGGTCTACATCAGAGGCAATCAGATACTCTTTATTGCTTGTACAGACGTAGTCCTAGGATAGCCAAGCCATGGTAAAGAACGTAATCGTAACTAAGTTAGAGGCTGTACCTACATCACAGAAGACAACGGAGTTCGTTGAGAGGAAGGGACTAGGACATCCTGACTATATTGCTGATGCTATTGCTGAGATGGCAAGCCTAGGTTTATCTAGGTACTATAAGGAACATTTCGGAGTAATACTACATCATAATGTTGACAAGGTCTTAGTTGTAGGTGGACAAGCACAGCCTAAGTTTGGAGGGGGAGACGTTCTCAGACCTATAAGGATAATTGTTGCTGGAAGAGCAACTACAACTGTAGAGCTAGAACAGGAAGGTAGAACCGTGCACGAGATAGTTCCAGTTGAGGAAGTCATAATAGATGAAGCAAAGAACTGGATAAGAAACAACTTCAGGTTTCTAGACCCAGATAGACACATAGTGATCGAGTGCGCGATAGGCTGTGGAAGCGTCGACTTAGTTGGTCTCTTCAAGCTGGGAATAACAAGGAGAACACCTCTAGCAAACGACACGAGCCTTGGTGTGGGGTTTGCTCCACTCACTCCAACGGAGAAAATAGTATACGAGGTTGAGCGCTACATAAACTCACGAGAGTTCAAGCAGAAGATGCCGGCTGCCGGAGAGGACGTCAAGGTCATGGCTTTTAGAAGGGACCGACACGTTATTCTCACCGTTGCTTGCGCATTCATATCACACCTAGTCTCGGATAAGAGCGAGTATCTTAGTCTGAAAGAGGAGCTGAAAAGAAGAATAGAGGACTTTGTCACAAAAATAGCTCCAGAACTTGAAGTGGAAGTTCACGTTAACACGGGAGACGATCCTGAACATGGAATAGTGTACATGACCGTTACAGGTACTTCTGCAGAGCACGGAGATGATGGATGCACTGGTAGAGGAAACAGAGTCAGAGGCCTAATAACACCAATGAGGCCAATGAGCATGGAGGCAGCTGCAGGCAAGAACCCTGTATCTCATATAGGCAAGCTTTACAATATTGCGGCAAACTTGATAGCTGAAAGGGTATACAACGAGATACATGACATAGATGAGGTATACGTGTATCTACTCAGCCAGATAGGAAAACCCATAAGTGAACCACTAGCAGCACACGTTGACTTAGTTACAACCCGTCAGATAACAAACAACATAAAGGAAGAAATAGAATCCATCATAAGCGAGGAGCTTCAAAACATCACCAGACTAACTGACTTAATTATTAGCGAGAGGCTGCCTATACCACTATTCTAAACCAATCACAGAAAATTTAGAGCGGCTAAAAAGGTCTCTCCAGTCCTTACCTAGTTAATCTCTGCAATCTATATTCATTAACTATTTTAAGTAGGTCATCAACGTTAACATATTTTCTCACATGATCAATGTATGTGGAATAAATTTTCTTTATCTCTTCCGCACTTACTAGGACTATTTTATCATCAATATTTCTAAAATCTTTAAATCTAGATAATGGGATAACCATTGTTGACAATCTATTCCATGTATTCTTTACATATTTATCATTAATTTCACACTTTACTATAATAATCTTTCTATTGAGTTTCTCTATTATATCTCTGTAGTACTCTATGTTTCTAACCTTGTCATCGTACGCTACTTCTGCAGTGATGTTGCTATTCTTTATAATGTCTACATGTATTGCCGCAATGTACTTTCTCTCTAATACCAGGTCATATAGAGTCTCTTTCAGTTGTTCAAGTTCTTGCTCAAGCTTCTTTTTCTCGTCCTCTAGTTCCATTATTTTTCTCTCTAAGTTCTGTACCTTTATTGTGAGTTCTCTTACCTCTAGATCTCTCTTTATCTTTATATAGGACTCATCTCTTAGCTTCTGGTTCTCCTCTTCTAGCTTTCTCTTCTCGGTTTCTAGCCTTCTTAGCTCACTTTCCAGAGTTTTTACCGTTGATTCTAGTCTGCGTACCTTCTCGTCTATAGTCTGATCTTTCTCACGTATTACTATTATCTTTGTGTCGGAAGTCTTCTTTAGTCTATTTATCACAGTGTCTATTGCTTGCTTTATGCTACATCCTTTTATTACAAGCATCTTTACTTCCTCTACCGGTATTGGCGCGTTTAGCTTTCTGATCTCCTCAGTGACCTTGTCTAGCTTTGGCTTATATTCTAGATATGCCTTGTAGGCTGCTGCTAGTGCATCCCTTTGGTGAGGATCACGTACTTGTACACCTTGCTCACGCATTATCTTTGAGGCTATCTCTGTCTTCTCTGCTACTGAGACGTCCCTGCTGGGAGCGTAGAGAACTGCCTGCGTCATTGCACATAGCTTCTTCACGTAGTCTGGAGGAGATGATACATCTGTAGCTACGATGACTGGTGTCCCTATATTGTAGACCAGGTCTAGTACCCTACTTCTGCTTAGGTTTCTACCACTATGAAGTAACAGTACTCTTCCATTAAGATCAAGCACGGCTACTCCAGTCACTATACCAGGATCTATTCCAAGTATCACGTATCTGTCTGATCGTACAGACGGTGCATGTGTCTCTCCTGCTAGCGAGACGAACTTTATGTTTCTTGATAGGACTTGCTCTATCGATACTGTCACGTCCATGCTCTTGCTTGGTCTGACTACTTTCCTCACAACACTCCTGTCAGCATAGACTATGAACTTGGCGGCTCTTGCTCCCTCTGAGTTATTGAAGAACAGATCGTAGTCAAGTCCGGCTTTTCTTAACTTTGAAGCTATCTCGTTCACTAGCTGCTTTATTCGAAGGTACACGTTACGCTCAAATCTTCTGCAGCTCATTCCTCCATCTCTGGTGCCGATACGCGCCTTGATTGTGATCTTTGTCTCTGGTTCGTAAAGTTTGACTAAGCATCCAACGCCCTTAGAGGCCAGCTTTGCTAAGCATACTGCCGTCTCTTGCGGGCTTAGCTTAGTTACGCTCTCTCCAAGATATTCTCTGACAAGGCTCTCGGTTGAGACCTCTAGGTCTGGCTTTATGCGTGTTACCTGTACTATGTTTACCGTAAATGGAAGCTTGCTCAGAGTCTTAAGGAACTTCTTTCCAAGGTCTAGAAATTCTCTCAAGTTATCTATTGCTAACACTAGCGGCTTGTACTTCTTTATGAGTCTTATCAGGTCTGTGCTTGAGGCCTCTCCCTCGTCTACGACTACGTTATTTATTACTACAGCATAGGCATAGAGGTCTGGCCTTATTATGTCAATCCCTATGACGAAGTTACTTCTAACCTGATCAAGAAGAAGCACTATGTTGTAAGCAGTATCTGAGACTATTTAAAATGTTATTGATAAGGACTCGGCTTAAGTCATGTCCTCTACTCGCGGCTTCAGGATAGCAGTAATAGACAAGGATCTGTGTCAGCCAAGGAAGTGTAATCGAGAGTGTATTCGTTTTTGTCCTCTGGCTAGGACCGGAAAGAGGGCAATATACTTTGACGAGAACTTAGGTAGACCTGTCATAACAGCTCTATGTACGGGATGTGGCATATGTGTCAGAAAATGTCCCTTTAGAGCCATAACCATAGTCAATCTGCCATCAGAGCTCGAGAGAGAGTGCGTCCACCAGTATGGTCCAAGTGGCTTCAAACTCTTCAGACTTCCAGTGCTGAAGCTGGGAAAGGTCGTGGGGATAGTAGGTCAGAACGGCCTGGGTAAGACAACGATTGCTAAGGTTCTCTCTGGCGAGCTTATACCAAATCTGTGTTGTGAAGAGCAGAAGAGGCCTGAAGATATAGTTAGGTTCTTTAGAGGGACAGAGCTACAGCCATACTTTGAGCAGCTATACTCGAAGAAGCTCTCAGTTGTACATAAGCTACAGTACATAGAGCTCATACCACTGTACGTCAAGGGAACCGTGAGAGAGGTCCTTCTTCGAGTAGCTAGCGGGGACGAGAAGAGAGTTCTAGAGATAGCTAAGATCCTCGCACTCGAGCACCTCCTAGACAGAGACGTGAACAACCTAAGCGGAGGAGAGCTACAGAAGCTCGCGATTGCTGCAGCAGTACTAAGAAGAGCAGATGTATACATATTTGATGAGCCAACAACTCACTTAGACGTTGTTGAGAGACTTAGAGTATCGCAGGTTATAAGAGAGGTAGCATCAAAGGGAAAGTACACCGTAGTCATAGATCACGATCTAGCGGTTCTAGACTACCTAGCAGATCTCGTGGTTATACTCTACGGTAAGCCAGGAGCCTATGGCATAGTGTCAAGAGTGCGAGGTGCGAGGGAGGGGATAAATGAATACCTTCAAGGCTATCTATCAACAGAGAACATACTTATACGAGACAAACCCATAACCTTCAGAGTAAGACCTCCCGAAAGGACAACATCGAGAGAGAAAATACTCGTAGAGTGGACCGAGATAAAGAAGAGACTAGGCAACTTTCTGCTAGAGATAGAGCCGGGCTCTCTCTACAGGGGAGAGGTCGTGGGAGTCCTAGGACCAAACGGGATTGGCAAGACAACCTTCGCAAGAATGTTAGTTGGAGAGCTTGAGCCAGATGAGGGAAACGTTGTTCCTTATGGTGACGTCAAGATAAGCTACAAGCCACAGTATGTTAGGAGTTACGCAGTAAAATATGGTGATAAGACAGTGAGACAGTTTCTAGCTCTTGTGGCTGGAAGAGACTTCTCTGAAAAGGCCGTGTGGCCAGACATTGCTGGTGGTCTCAATCTTGAGCCCTTGATTGACAGAGAGCTATCAAGCTTAAGTGGAGGAGAGCTGCAGAGAGTAGTTGTAGCTGCAGCCCTCTTGAGAGATGCCCAGCTCTACGTGCTTGATGAGCCGATGGCGTACCTTGACATTGAGCAGAGAGTGAGAGTAGCGTCAGTAATCAGGAGGATAATAGAGGAGAGGGAGGCTGTTGCGCTAGTGATAGAGCATGACATAACAATGTTGGACTATCTGTCGACGGCAGTGATGGTGTTCAGTGGAGAGCCTGGTAGACATGGAGTAGCTCATGCACCAACCGATGTCAGGACAGGGATGAACATGTTTCTGAAACAGCAAGACATAACCTTCAGGAGAGAGCCAAAGATAGGAAGGCCAAGAATAAACAAGAGGGGGTCAGTTCTGGATAGGCTTCAGAGAGAGATCGGGGAGTACTACTACTACCTTCCAGAGAGGGAGGAGTAAGTGTAGGCACCTAATGACCAAGCTTGTAGTCCTAGGTACAGCAAGTGGAGTAGGAAAATCGACAATCACGACAGTTCTCTGCAACCTTTTTAGTAAAGAAGGACTCAACGTGTACCCATTCAAGGCACAGAACATGAGTCTCAACAGCACGTCCACCTGGTTCGGAGAAGAGATAGCATATATCCAGTACATTCAGTGTCTTGCTGCACGTGTTAAGACTGTCACAGCACATGTCAACCCAGTGTTACTTAAGCCAGTGTCTGAACGTGTAAGTGAGGTCATAGTCCTAGGAAGACCTCGATATCTGCTTGATGGATCTACCTACATGAGCATGATGAGAGCCAGGCTCTGGGACGTTGCTGACACGTCTCTGAGATTGCTATCTAAGGTCTCGGATATAGTAATAGTGGAGGGAGCAGGTGCAGGATTTGAGCCAAATCTCTACGAGCAGGATCTAGCAAATCGATTACCAATGACTCACCGAGACTCCAAGTGCGTAATAGTTGCAGACATATACAGAGGAGGAGCATTCACATCTGCACTAGGGACATTTCTAAGTCTACCTGAAACTGTACGTGAGCGTGTTGTTGGGTTCATCATAAACAGACTATGCGGCGACGAGCGTATACTTAGAGAAGCTATACGCTGGCTTGAGACTAAGACGAAGAAGAAGGTCTTAGGAGTTGTACATCTGCGAGAGGAGTTCAACATTCTTCCTGAAGACTCCCTTGACATACCTCTACTCGCTGAGAAGGAGCCAAGCTCCCTGATTGATGTTGCACTCATAAGTTATCCTGGAGTAGCAAATTTTGGAGAATTTCACTTACTTAAGCTGAATCCAGACGTATGTCTGAGATTAGTAAGAAGAGCCAGTGAGATAGGAGAGCCAGACCTTATAGTGCTACCTGGCTCACGAAACGTGTTTCGATCACTCTCGTACTTAAAGAGGATGCACATACATGAGAAGCTTATCAAGCTAGCTGGATCAGTCCCTATAGTCGGTATCTGCGGAGGGTTTCAGATACTGAGCCACTTAATCGAGGATCCTTACGGGAAGGAGACTGGTGAGCCTGTGAGAGCTAGAGGCTTAGGCATGATCCCAGCAAGAGTAGTGTACAGAGAGAGTAAGATCGTGTGTAGAGTGAGGTGCAGGTTACTAGACAGAAGAGACCTACTAGTCGGGTTTGAGATACATAGAGGCGTACCGTCATTCTCGAGAGAGTCACCACTATTTGAGGTACTAGAGAGAAACCGTGAGCAATGTAGTGCTCTTGAGGGTTATCAGGATGATAAAAACATGCTCTATGCGACGATGATTCACGAAGTTATTTCGAGGCCGAGATTTCTTAATTATATACTGCGAGGCGTGGGCAAGAGAGTCTCCGAGATAGAGCCAGAGGATTTACTTATGGGCAGAATTGAGAGAGCCTCTCAACTGCTCAAGAGATATGTTGATTTTGACTTGCTAGTGAGAATAGCGAGTGAGTGAGAAGAACCTGCTAATAGTGTTTTATGGAGATGGCAAGGGCAAGACCTGTGCAGCAATAGGTCTGGCTCTGAGAGTAGCTGGCCATAACAGGAGGGTAATATTTGTGCACTTCATAAAGAGAGATCTAGGGTTTGGAGAGTATCTAGCTCTGAAGAGAGTGCCAAACATAATATATGTCGCTCTTGGACCCGGACTAGGTGCTTCCAGAGAGGAGATAATCGAGAAGTCGATAAGTGGTCTAAACTACGTTGAGAGTATAGTAAAGAGCATTAAGCCTTATCTCGTCGTCCTTGACGAGCTTGGAGTCGTAATAGTCAAGTATGGACTAAACATAGACTACGCACTTGACAAGATAAAGACTATGTTGGATTGTAGCCATGTGCTTGTTACTGGAAAGTACATGCCTAGGGAGATAATAGATCTAGCAGACTTAGCAACGGAGTTTAGAAACGTGAAGCACTACTATGCTAGGCTAGGTAAGCCGGTAGAAGGTCTAGACTACTGAGCACTTCTCTTAACGAAAGACTTTTCTCTAACATTCATGGAGCGTAGCACACGTTCTCTCTATCACTCTTACGGGAACGGCGTGTTTCTCCGTGAAGTCTTGATGTTAGCGTCTTCTTGTTAGACCTTTTTCCTCGAGTAACGTAAGTATGTATTGAAGAGCTTGTCTATGTAGCTTTTCGAGGTCCTCTGCAT
Source organism: Thermoproteales archaeon (assembly GCA_027036495.1). Classification (GTDB taxonomy): domain Archaea; phylum Thermoproteota; class Thermoprotei; order Thermoproteales; family Thermocladiaceae; genus JAADER01. The sequence continues at coordinate 42,789 of JALWFJ010000069.1, read as the reverse complement.
AGAGAACGAGAAATCCCTTTTCACGTGCTCTTCTGAGATATAGTTCGCGTACTCTATGTAGAAAGTCCTTTTTCTCAAATATGTCTCCAGACTCTCCCCGCAGCTTGAGTCTCTGAATAATCTTACCTACCTCGAGGTCAAGTAGTATTGTCAGGTCTGGGTCTGGCAAGTATCTGCATATGAGCTCAAGCCACTCCAGGTCTAGACCCATAGCTCCCTGATAGACGATTGTTGACTCTTTGTATCTCTCCTGTAGCAGGACCTCTCCTCTGCTTAGTGCCGGCTTGATCACATTATGGTAGTGGTAGTACCTGTCTGCGCTGAAGGCAAGTGCGTATACGTGTGGAGGCTCGATTTTCTGCTTAAGCAGCCACTCTCGGATCAGTTTTCCAAGAGGACTGTTGGTAGGCTCGCTTGTGACGCATACCTTTATCCCCTTCTCGGTGAGAGAGCCCCTGAGGAGAGAGATTAGCGTTGTCTTTCCAACGCCGTCTGGACCTTCAATTACTATCCAAGCCATGTTACCTCTAGCCTCATGGGATGAGGGCGATACATCTTAAAAGGAGACTGGGGTCTATTGGTTCACAGTACTATGAAGACGAACATAAATGTAGCAATAATTGGAGTCGGAAACTGTGCAAGTGCCTTGGTACAGGGAGTCTACTACTACCAGAAGGTTGCTAGAGATCAGAGACCAGTAGGGATAGTCTTTGAGAGGGTCGGACCATACACGATACAGGACATAAGGTTCGTGGCCGCGTTCGACGTCGATAAGAGAAAGATTGGTAAGGACCTTGCGGAGGCAATATTCTCGCCCCCAAACAATGCATACAAGGTCACTGAGGTTGAGCCACTTGGAGTCACGGTTAAGCCTGGAATTCTCCTTGACGGCGTGGCTGACCAGCTTAAGAACACGTTCATACCGGTTGCAGAGAGCACACTTGAAGACGTGGTCAGAGAGCTTAACTCGGCCAACGCTCACGTTGCCATAAACTTCCTCCCCACAGGTGCACAGAGAGCCTCTGAGACCTATGCAGAGGCTGCAATCAAGGCTGGTTGTGCGTTTGTTAACGCGATGCCTGCCATGATTGCGAACCATCCCGAGATACCTAAGAGGTTTGAGGAGAGCAAGCTCCCACTTGCGGGAGACGACATACAGAACCAAGTAGGCGCAACGGTTCTACACAAGGCAATAATACATCTACTACACATAAGAGGAGTAAAGATAATAGACACGTACCAGATAAACATTGGAGGAACACCTGACTTCCTCAACCTGATGTACAGGAAAGAGCAGAAGGAGAAGACCAAGACTGAAGCCGTTCTCAAGATGGCTGAAGGACAAGAATTCCCAGCATACATAGCACCAGTAGCCTACATACCGTTTCTAGGCAGTAAGAAGATAGCACACATGTTAATTGAGGCACAGGGTCTAGCTGGGGTACCAATAAGAATAAGAGTAGACCTAGAAGTGTACGACCCCTGGAACAACGCTGGAATAATGGTTGACGTCATCAGGATCATGAAGCTGGCGCTAGATAGAGGAGTAGGAGGACCAGTATACAGCCTCTGTGCATGGGCATTCAAGAATCCACCGATACATGCTCCTCCAGAGATAGCGAGAAAGTGGGTTGAGGAGTTCATAGAGGGCAAGAGAGACCGCTGAAGAACACCTGCCAAGAAGTTACTTAAAGAAGTAATCTATGCTTGTCACTCTGATGATGTGCTGCTCTGCCAGTCTCTTAGCCCACTCCGGAAGCTCCCTCCTCCTAATAGTGTAATCAACAAGCTCTCTGACCTTCTCGCAGACACGTTCATCCTTGACCTGTTCATAGCATATCTTTACTAGGTATCTGCTTCTAGCCTCAAACAGCTTATCATCCATCGTTATTCTCCTACACTCATGATCGTATGTGTATCCTCTCACGAGATCTCTCAGGTGCAGATATAGGTGAGCAGCTGCTCTACCAAGATCCATTGGTCCTGGAGCCACATACATTCCTTCCTTAACAGCGTAGCAAGAGTCCTTGCCCATGTAGATGTTTCTCCCCATCCTCTTTTGCTTTGATTAGGCTGGAACTTAAGACAAACCTAGAGAATTACCTTAACACTCTAAATTAGTGCCAAGGTCTAGACGTGATGCCTATATTTTCTATAATTCTGGATCTCTTAGTTGCCTTATCCTCCTTCACTATACTGCTCATGCTGATACTCTCAGCAGTGCTTCATGTACTTGGAGGACGTAGACGTACAGCTAGATGGGCCAGCAACGATAACAGTGACGACCTACCCTATGTCTCAATAATAGTACCCCTCTGCAATGAGGACCCCGCACTTGTTGGAGAGCTACTTGAGAGTGTGTCTCGGATAGAGTGGCCTCGAGATAGACTTGAGGTTCTAATAGTCGATGATAGTGACGAGAAGATACACTACGAGACAAGAAGAATTGCTGAGAGCTTTGCAAGAAGACTCAATCTAAGGGTCCAGGTCATCAGAAGAGGGACTAGAAGAGGCTACAAGGCAGGAGCGCTAAACTACGCAATGAGGTATGCGAGAGGAGATTACATATCGGTTCTCGACGTGGATATTAAGCCACGTTCAAACTACCTCCAAAGTCTATATAGCTGCATTGAGAGAGGAGCTGACTATGCACAAGGTCTGACTGAGTTTAGACCTGTCATTGAGACCTTGACTAGCAAGATTGCGAAGTATCAGGAGGAGTACCTTAACGGCACTGTGTACAGGTTTTACACGCATAACGTGTTCCTGAGAGGACACACGTTTATTATAAGACGAGAAGTCTTAGAGCGGGTTGGTGGGTTCAGCGAGTCTATAGGTAGACTAACGGAGGACGTTGAGCTCACTATAAGGCTGAGACTAAATGGGTATCGAGGTCTGCTAGTTCCGGAGGTCTTATCGGAGGGACGCGTAGCAATGACATATGGCTGCTACCTGTTGCAGCGAGCTAGATGGGTTACTGGTAGTCTGCTTGTTCTTCTTCGTTATCTTCCTAGAGTGTTATCTTCAAGGTATCTCAACCTGCGAGATAAGATTGAGATGCTGCATAGCATGCTTACTAGGACGTCATCTCTGGCTTTTCTTCTATGTGCACTAAGTCCACTTGTCTACTACAAGCTATCTCTGTCTATGTCTGAGGCCGTGCTAAACATGGTTATGGTTACGTACGTTGTTGCACTCATGTATCTGTGCATCTCGTCAAGGTGGGGAGAGAGTGGAGGCATAAGCATGATCAACATGCTTAAGGCCATAGCGTCGTCTCTTCTATGGATCTCGACAGCCCCTTTTATACTGGTCTACCTTCTAGGAGGCGGTAAGTGGTACGTCACTCCTAAGACGCTCAGACAAGTTAAGCTGTACAGGCCCATCATCGGGATCGTATACTCGGTATCTATGCTCATGGTAGCTATGTTGAGTATCTACGCAACGCTACATACAGGTGTCCTGGTACTACTACCATTCTCGATTTACTTGCTTGCAAGTCTTGCACTGAGCACAGTACTGTCAGTATACGACTTAGTGAAGGTGTACAGGACGCTAAAGATGGAGCGACTTGAGTCTTAGGGTTAATTAGCCTCTTAGGTGCCTAGACTTCCGTGAGTATTAGCGGCGTTGCTGATCTGCCACTTCACGATGGATCGGTACCTCCCTGGCTCTTCTCAAGGATGGTCAAGCTTAGCAGACTAATAGTGATGCTGATGGTTGAGGAGTTTGGCTTACGAGATACTATACGTAGGTTCAGTAATCCTGTGTTCTTTCAAGCATTTAACAACCTGATAGGAATGGACTGGGATAGCTCAGGAAGCACAACCATAACAACTGCGGTGTTGCGAGAAGCTCTTGACAGTGCGGATATTGGAATCAGAGTCCTGGGAGGGAAGGGTAAGAGGGCTCAGCAAGTCCCTAGAGAGATTGACGAGCTTCCAGACAGATTCAATGTTGACAGAGAGAGGCTCAAGACTGTGTCTAGACTTGTAGCCAAGGTGGACAGCGTTGCGCTGCAGGACGGGTATCAGATCTATCATCATGCAGTGATCGTGGGTGAAGATGGGACTTGGACTATCGTGCAGCAGGGCATGAAGCCTGAACAGAAGCTTGCACGGAGATATCACTGGTGGTGTGAAACCACCTTCACGATTGATCCACACAGCGGAATTTCTGGACTCAGAGAGAAGCATGCACTGAATCTTGTGAGCTCGAGAAGCATGTCGGCACAGAGAACAATTCTTGATATTGTACGTGAAGGTCCTGCAAAGATTATGCGCGACATGCAGCTTCTTAGGAGCTTAGCCAAGAGGCTAGCCTCTAGGTCTAAGACAATACTAGAATACGTGACTAATAGGGAAGAGTGCACATACTATAATCCATATCTGCAGCCAGAGAAGGTACAGGTGCTGCTCAAGCTAAGACCTAATGAGAGAGCATTAACGATGGCACGCGAAGCATCAGACTTCAAAGAGCTACTGCTGACGCCAAAGCTTGGACCTAACACCATGCTTGCACTTGCACTAATAGCAGAGCTGATATACTCCTCGCCTGTTGACTGGGAGGACCCAGTAACACATGACCCAAGAAGATACGCCTTTGCTCTTGGTGGTAAAGATGGCAGTCCATATCCAGTTGATCCAAAGGTGTATGACGACGTGCTCAGGGTACTTGAGTCCGTAGTCGAGTACGTAAGGAAGAACAATGATAGAGGAATGCTAAAATACCTGAGACATCTAGCCAAGACCGCCAGAAAAATTAACCTACCACTTGACAAAGTATTCCCAACACCGCCATAACACTAGAGCTCATCAATTAGCGGTCTCCTACCCAAGACCTCAGCAGCTGTTATCACAGACACATTCTCCTTATTAGCTTCCTCAAAGACAGGTTTAACACGTTCACGCCACTTCTTCTCACGTAACAGATGATGATCATATATGATAAGCTTTGGGTGAGCCTTAACAATAGTTATAGCATTCTCGACTGCACGTTGCAAGTTAATTCTATTGAACATGTATGGATACAGATAAGTTGGTGGTCCATCTAAAATGACGATGTCAGGTTTAAGCCTTGCAATAAACTCTGCATAATCCTCAATTATTGGACCCATAACATCACTAGTATAAAATACTGTCCAGCCACTCTTCCTGATTATCAGAGGAGTGACCCAACCAGTCTTATCATACTCAACACCATGAAACCAAGGTTCAAGTACCCTAACTTCAGCATCACCAATATTGAACGTCTTTCCATCGCTCCACACGATCTTCAAGTAGCCCAAGTCTATTTCTGAGATCCAGGAACCACGGCTCCAGAGAGCCGTTAGTTTTCTAAACCACTCCTTACCCCGTTGTAAAAGCTGTCTTCTCCTAGAATCATAGTCACCAAAACTCTTAGATAGAGCAACTGTGAGTTTATCTGCAGGATCAGGAAACTCTGAACATTTAGGTTTAATAAAGAACTCCTCTAGTTTACGACCAACTAAACTCAGAATCTCTCCTAGAAAGAGTCTAGCTCGCTCCCACTGACTCTGATTAATGTACATGTTTGGATTCTTAAGCACAAGAATCCTACCAGATCCAACATACATAGCTTGTGGATCCCTCAAGTCAGGATCACATGGAAGAACATGATGATCATAATGATAATGTGTTACGAAGATGTACTTAGCTGAGTAACACACAGACTCAATATGTGAGAGAGCAATTCTCCTCAACCTGAGCTTCTCCTCACGAGGTAGAGGATAGCTAGGCTGCATCTCAGCAACACCAGGATCAACAACAATATCACCAGCAGAAGACCTGATCCTAATACAGGCAGACTTAGCACCAAGACTATCAAACCAGATCAGCTCAGCTCCAATTTTAGCTAGCAGCTCAGTAAGTTCATACATAGTAACCTATGGGTACATGTAATTAAATTCTGCATACCTTACGAATAGAGAATTTATTTGCATAATGTTTACTATTACATTGGTTATCCTCGATACCTGAATTACTACATGCTCAGCTTTACTTAACTGAAACTAGATCTCATGTTGTTACAGGTAGTGCTGAGACGTGTACTGTCACTAGTCATGATCTTACCTTTACCACGAGCACAGTTACTCCTCAACCTGTAGTCAATATATGGCTAGAAGCGAGTTCTATCTTTATCAGTCTCTCTGGTCCCGGTGAAGAGTACGCTGAGTAAAGTGTAAAAGTAATCATAGGAGTAAAGAATGGTAAAAATAGCAGATATTGAAATACTACTGGATAAGAAGGAGTTAGAAAAATTAAGAACTCTTCTTTCTTTGTCGCCATGAGGTTATTGGAAGAAGACACTTACTAGTTTTCTCTAACACAACACACTCTCTATCATACCTGTAACAACCTCCCTTCCATAAATCTTCTATTGCTCTTAACAGCTCATCGAAATTCATTAGCTCATTGATTGCTCCTTGCATTATCCCATTAGAAAGCGAGGCTATCTTATCTCGTCTCGGCGTACATGTTGACAAACTGTAAGTTGACTTATATCTGACACATCTTTACTTTTTCTTCACTCTTGATAATGTCTTTTCTAGAACATCTAATGAGATATCTTGGGTTACCAAACTTATCTCTATACTATAATGCTCTCACAACAATTGTAGGTTCCACCTCTACATGGACAATATATGTTCTCCCGTCTCGAGCTGTATACTCATACTCCTCAAATGCTGGCTCTACTTCCACAATATCGACAAGCTCCCATACATCAAGACGTTTAACTGCATCATTAGGTAAACCAACTGGCTTATCTTTAACAAGCTCTCTCAAACGATCTGAACACAAACTAATGTATGCGTGAACAGTAGTAGTTATGCGAATAAAGGCCCAGTTGGCTCTAAGCCACACTCCCTTAAACCCACTATAACAACACGAAAAGCAAATTCACAATCATCACTAAGCCTTACATAGCCTAGACTACTCTTCGAAACCCTAAACATCCAGAGACCTAGCTCCCCGACTAGAACAGGTCCTTATAGTGATTAGAGAAGGTTTGGAGCCCCGGCCGGGATTTGAACCCGGGACCTGCCGCTTACTTGAGCCCCGAGGGAACTTGCTTTACTGTCCCCCTCGGGGCCATACAAGGCGGCCGCTCTAACCGGGCTGAGCTACCGGGGCAGACCTCAAGACATCGGATGTCATACACCCCTTATAACTCTTGCGCGGAACTTATGAGCCGGAGATCGGTTTTGACATTCTTCCTAGTTACTCTAAACGGCAATTTAACTTAAGAGTATCTTAAGATAATACACTGTATCCAAAGAAAGCCTTATACAGAAATACCAAACCTACCCAGAAGTAAAGAGTAAAGCAAGAAATAAGGTACTTAGACTAATGACTAGAAAATAGATACTCAGTTTAGGTGTTAATTTCAGTAAACTTACTTTTGCATAACACATCAGTAGATATACTATTAAGAGTACTTTTTCAAGAGTGTTACAGTAAAGGCCACCGACGATATTAATATTGAACATGTTTAGGAACTCTTTTAAGTTCTTTTAGAATCTCTGAGATTTTCTCGAAAAGACCATGCACAAAAAATAGTTCTTCGAACTAAAATAATAAGTGCTGTAACTGCTAGGTTAGAAGATGGAATCATAAGGCTGTGTGTAGTGGGGATACTGAGAGATAACAAATGTTGTTAAAGACTAACGTACAAAAGGTTAAGATAGTGCTAGTATGAGAGAATTCTCTTGAGGATCCTTTGAAATTTGGGATGTGTTAATAGTAAGTCCTTGACATCTATTGTAGTTATTTCTCGCTTAGATGTGTCCTTACAAGGATTGCTCAAGGCTGTGGGATCTCTAGGAAAAGAGCTATAAAGACTAATATCCTCTGCTTATTGCATGTCGTCTAAGGAGCTGTTGCTTAATCCATTACCACCAGGTATTGAGCCTGGGAAGGTTGTCTACAGAATTGCTGAGGATAGGAAGAATCCATTATTGAGGAGGAAGGAGCTTATTGTTGAGATTTGGCATGTTGGTCTTCCAACGCCGAATAGGCTTGAGGTTAGGCAGAAGATTGCTGAGATGCTTGGTGTGAATGTTGACTGTGTCTATGTTAGGCATGTCTATACCGAGTTTGGCTGGGGTAAGAGTAAGGTTGAGGTTCATGTGTACGAGGATCCTGAGTTTGGTAAGCTGATCGAGCCACTGTATATCAGGCTTAGGAACTTGCCTAAAGAGGAGGCTCAGAAGCTCAGAGAAGAGATTAGGCAGAAGAAGGCTGAGCGCGAGGAGAAGAAGCGTAAGAAGAAAAAGAAGAAGTAGGTAAGTTAATGCACATACTTGTCACAGGCGGTGCGGGCTTTATCGGTAGTCACCTGTCTTGTTATCTCTCAAATAGGGGCTACACTATAACTGTTCTAGACGATTTCTCTCGTTCGTCTAATTTTGGCAGAAGGCTTCTTGAGGAGGCTAACGTCAGGATAGTTGAGGCAAATATTCTTGATAAGGCCAGAGTCAGAGAGCTTGCTGGGAAGTTTGACATTGTTGTTCACTGTGCTGCATATATAGATGCTGCTGAGTCTATATTGATGCCCGAGGTCTATGCCGAGATAAATGTCACTGGCACAGTAGCTATGTTGAAGCTCTCTGTCGATGTTGGTGCATGTAGGTTTATCTATCTGAGCTCTGCCGCTGTGTACGGAGAGCCTCAGATAGTACCTGTACCCGAGACTCATCATACAAGACCTGTGAACCCTTATGGTGCATCTAAGCTTGCTGGTGAGATCTTTGTTGAGACCTTCTACAGGGCGTATAAGCTACCTTACGTGATATTGAGACTATTCAATGTGTATGGTCCAGGTCAATCTGAGACCTACGCTGGACTAATAGCAAAGACTATAGCGAGAGTCCTGCGCAATGAGCCACCCATAATTTATGGCTCGGGAGAGCAGACTAGAGACTTCGTCTATGTTAGAGATGTTGTACAGGCAATAGAGAAGACAATAGTCACGGAGAACATATGCGAGATCTACAATATTGGGACCGGTAGGGAGTACAGAGTTAAGGATGTCGTTAACTTGATACTTGAGCTTCTAGGTAAGAGAGAACTCAGACCAATACACTATCCTCCAAGACCAGGAGACATACAGAGAAGCTGTGCAGACATCACAAAAGCAAGAAAAATGCTCAACTACGAACCACAGTATGATCTGAGAAAAGGACTAGAGGAAACACTAAGCACAATTAAACACCTTGCACATCGGTGACCTCAACCTATCATAGTATAGAAACACTCACACATAATGAAAGATTCAACTCTTAGTCTCTAGGGATAAATCTTCGCGGCTAAGTGTAATATAGGCTCTCTAGTTCTGATACTCTCAAAGTTGGGTTTATACTTGATGTCTCAGACTTCTAGAGATAGTATAAAAGATAGTATAAATTTAGACTCTACCTAGGTTTAATAATTAAGTCAAGGTGAGTATATACGCTCATGTTACAGTTTCTGGGTATAGCTACTATGTAATATGTTGCTGTCTTTGGTGTTGTGTATACTATTTTTCCCTGTAGGCTACATGTATATGTCTTATTAAATATTCTTAAGAAATTAGAGATCGCTCTAACACAGTACTTAGTGTAGTTTTGCTCTCCATAATAACTCATGAGTTCTGTAAGTGTCCTATTAAACTCTATATACTCCTGTTTATTCCCAATAGCAACACAGACCGTATTATTAGAGTGCCACTCTACAACTACTGTCTGTCCAGCAGTAAGATTTACCTGCATAGTATCACAAACACATCCAGGTAAGAACCCTCCAGTACTGTACAAGAACTTAACATTAGTGAGAGCCCATAATCCAAAAAAGAGGCTTATGAAAAAGACAATAGCTACAGTAGGAACAACAATAGCAAGTATTAAGCTGCGAACTTTCACATGTTCAATATACATACTTAAATCTATTTAAGTATTAGTTAATCCTAACTCACAATCCTCCAGGTAAGGCTATATTTGAGATCATCCGTAAAACTAGATGCTATTAGAAACTTAGAGTGAAGTTGCAGTGCTGATCTAAAGATACTAGCTCTTCTAGCAACGTTCAGACAGCTAATAGCATCTTGGCGAAATCGAAGACGATATGATATATCAAGGTAGCACTATGATCAGATATAGACAGTAACGAGAATGCATTGTTTACAGCTCTTTAAATGTAGATCATAGTCCTACTCATACTCACTTAAGGAAGGACTTACGTCCTTCAGACAGTAGAGGTGAATCGTGAAGAGAATTTAGATCACTCCCTAAAGGCATGAGAGCTCTGCTAGCAGTGTAGGTGTTTGAAGTTTAATGGAGGAAAAGAAGAGATACTAGTATCAGGAGTTGATATCTAGCTAGCTTTTATCAATCTGCTAGCCTAATGATACCTGTATAGGAAGTAGTACTAACTGTAATTGGTTTGGCTGTAGTTATGTCCTAAACTATACTTTAAAGTGAAACTAGACTTTGTTATAACGTTGGAAACAAGGATTTTTGTTCTTTAGAGGTCGCTTACGGAGATAATCTACTCTTTGACTTGCGGAGAATTAGTTTCTACTAGATGGCTATTATAGTCACTGGCTTTCGGTTACTCAAGCTAGAACGTGATGTACGGTAATAGACGTCATTAACATAATCTGAGGATAATCAGATGGATTTGTGTATCGTAGCTAGTTAACTGATCTCTCATTGTATGTAACTCTAAATTTAGGTCTTAGGAATACTTGTATGATATGACTGTACTTGTCACTGGTGGTGCAGGCTTTATTGGTAGTCACATTGTTGATTGGCTTGTTGGGAAGAAGGAACATGTTGTAGTTGTTGATAATTTGTCTTCTGGCTCTCTGGCGAATATTGAGAGACATGTACGTGATGGTAAAGTTGTATTTGTTAAGGGAGATCTCAAAGATCCTGAACTGTGTCTAAGAGTACTGAGGGATCATAGACCTGACATTGTTATTCATCTTGCAGCTAATCCTGAGGTTAGGGTTTCAGTTACAGAGCCACGGATACACTTTCAAGAAAACGTTGTAGCAACTTTCAACCTTTTAGAGGCATGTAGGATGTGTGACTCTGTGAGCAAACTTGTCTTTGCGTCCTCGAGCACGGTTTACGGTGATGCTAAGGTGCTGCCAACGCCGGAAGATCATGAGCTTAGGCCTATAAGCGTGTATGGTGCATGTAAAGCATCTTGTGAGCTTTTACTACATGCTTACTCTCAGCTGTATGGTATAAGGGGTGTTGTGCTAAGGTATGCAAATATTATTGGTCCAAGAGCTAGACATGGAGTTATATATGATTTTATAATGAAGTTAAAGAAGGATCCTACTAGACTTGAGATTCTTGGAGATGGCACTCAGAAGAAGAGTTATCTATATGTTGATGATGCTATTAGTGCGACGATGATTGTGGCATTTAATGAGAATTCTAGGTATGAAGTCTACAATATTGGTAATGAAGACTGGATAACTGTGAGAGAGATAGCTGATATAGTGTGTGAGGTTCTAGATGTGAAGCCAACATACATCTTTGTACCTGGCACACCTGATGGTAGAGGATGGCTAGGTGACGTCAAGTTTATGCTTCTTAGCATTGAGAAGCTTAAGAGAAAGTTCAGCTGGAGGCCAAGATACACAAGCAGAGAGGCAATCAGACTTACAGCTGAGGCACTAAAGAGAGAGCTCTGGCATAGGTGACCTCAAGACTCAACTATGGTTTTCAGAACCTGGAAGACCTCCTCTGCAGTCCTAGGCCTCGGCAAGTCATCTAAGCTCGTCACAAATATGCCATACTCACCATGGTTACAGTCATCTGCTCCAACCTCAGTCTCCACACTGTATAGGTCGTCTAGCCCTATCATCGTGTTGACGCCATAGTGAAGATTGTGAAAGTATACTGTGATGTCCGGCATGTACCTTGTTCTGGTACCGCGGTAGATCTCCCACTTATAGAACACCTTATTGTCGAGCCTGGTTCCATCCGGGCTGGTAATCTTCTCGAGAAGTTGACCTACCTGTCTGCATATATCTTCATACTCCTCTCGCGAGACTGTTCCTCTTGGCTCTCTACCCTTCAAGTTAATCCATATCTGACCAACATATGCTCCCCAGCCCCAGGCAGTCGTTCTATCCCAGTCAATTAGCCCTCTCTTATCTGCATCCTGTAGTGTAAGAGGTTTGGTAGGTCTCTCTCTGAGCTTGAGAAATCCTTCACGTATAAGAACCTCGTTTATGTTCACTCTGAGGTACATTGGCTTGGCACCATGGTCTGACATTAAGACAAATGCTGTGTCTCTAGGAACTACTTCGAGAAGCTTGCTGAACCAGTAGTCCACTCTCTTGTAGAGCTGCGTAAGTCCAGCTTCTAGCTCAGGATCTTCGACAAATCTTGGGTGTGCCTTATCAAAGTACTTCCAGAGCGTGTGCTGTGCTCTATCAATGCTCATTAGTACACATATTGCAAGACTCCACTCAACGTGTCTCAGAAGCTTCAGGAAGATCTTCATGTCAAGGTCGATCTTCCTAAGAAGAAGACTGAACAGTTTTCTCGGATCCATCCTCTTGTAACCAGGAACATCTATGATGTACTCCTCGGCTCCAAGAGCCTCAGCTATCAGCCTCCTAGCACCTACGGGATACACGAAGTCAAGACTTGACACATCGGGAACAAAGAAATCGCCTACAACTACGCCATTTATGTGTGGTGGAGGTGTTGAACCAGGTACAAAACACAGTATAACTCCACGTCCACTCTCAGATACCAGATCCCATAGAAACCTGTAGCTTGAGACTAAGTTCCTGTTATAGAGCCTAAACTCCGTGTAGGTTCCAGGTACACGATACTTCACGTCATACAGTCCAAACCACCCAGGATTCAGCCCACTGAACAGTGTTAGCCAGGCAGGTACAGTTATTGGCGGAACAGTGGTGTAGTACCTCTCTAGCTTACACGTGAGCTGGGAGAGATTAGGTAGCTCGTTCTCAATTCTCTTAAGAATCTCGTACTCGGCAGAGTCGATGCCGAGTACAAGAAGCCTCATCTTAGATGTACCCTAACGCACGTAGTCTCTCCTTCACTTTCTCCTCGTCCTCCCTACTAATCTCGCTGCCCTCCATGCCTCCAGACAGGACCTCACGTAAAACAAACTCCACAAACTCCTCAACTGTTGAGAAGCCTCCAACTCGACTTATGAACTCTCTTACACGCTCGTACGTGCTCTTAGATATGTATACTGGAACCTTATCTGGCTCAGACATCGAGCTGAGACCTTCATGAGGCCTTATTTAAGGATCCTCTCCTCCCTCATCACGGCACGTCTATCGCAAACATGCCTTTCCTGTTTACTCCAAGAGCCTTGGCAAGACAGGACTTCTCTGGGTTCACTATTATTATGAGCCCATACCACTCCTCGGAGAACTCGGTACCTCCACAGTAAGGACACTTTTGCTCACTCTCGGGGACTACGGCTCTACAGTTTCTGCAAGCCTTGTAGCCAGGTAGGGGCTTCCTCCTCACTCTTCGTCGAGGAGTCTCTGCACACATTGTGAGCAGTTCTTGCAAGGGTTTAATACTACTTCGACTTTGCAGCAGCCTTCTTTCTTCTCAGCATCTGAACCTCCTCCTCGATCCACTCAAGCTTTCCTAGGAAGGGCTGTCTTGCTGTTAGTCCTATCCTGACTGTGAGGCCCTTGCTAGTTATTGCGTAGCTTACGCTGACTATGCGTGCACGGATGATGTCCCCCTTTCCAACTCTCCTCTTGGTCTTCTCCCCGATGAAAGTACCGCTTGACTTATCGTAGTATATTATGTTGTCGTTCATCAGCTGCGTCTTATGTAGAAGAGCTCTCACAGGACCAATACGCACAAATGCACCATACTCTGTGGTGTCTGTGATCTCTCCCTCCACGATCTCGTTGTTAAGTGGAGTGAATACCAGAACCCTGAGCTTGACCTTGTGATACGTGGCACCGTCTCCAAATATTATCACGCCCTTCTTGCTGACCTCGAGAGACAGTATCTTCACGAACACTCCAATATCGCGCTCAACCTTTCCCTCATACCTCTCCCTGAGCTGCTCGTAGGCTACCTTATCTAGTGGCTCTCCAAAGCGGTTAGGAGGAATTCTCACATAGTCCTCTATTGTCAGGACTCGCCACAAGGCTACCTCCAGAAGCGCACTGAAGTCGATGAAGCTTATAAGACTTATTCCGTCAGTACAGGAAAAATCTACGCTTAGACTCTCTAAAGAGGAGAACCTTCACTCCTCTACTAGATAGAGCATCTCTCAGACCCAGATCACAAGTAGCCACATACACCGGAACGCCTCTCTCGGAGAGACTCAGAGCAACATTAACAATAACATCGTCAACAGAGCCAGCACTAGGTTCTGTTCTGTACACAGAGAACCTCTTCCTGATCAGCTCAAGAGCAATAAGAGAGGCTCTCCTAGTCTTCCACTCTCTGTAAGCCCCAATCTTAGACAACTCGTGCAGAGTTGCAGCTACCACCACGGGGATGTGTAACCCTACTAGCTCGACAACTTGTCGCTGTACAGGTATCTTCTCCTTAGCTTGAAGAAGTATACTGCTGGTATCATATATCACGACCGGTATCCTACTCATAGACCGTCGTGCCTCCAACTAGCTTGCCGTACCCTACGATCCTCCATCGGTTCTCTACCTGTTTTGTCACAACTATCTTCGACCCTTGCTCCGCACACACAGCTTTTCTCAGCGCAACGCTGATCTTCTCCTTCTTCACGTCTCTCACTACTCCAAGCACTGCTGCTGCACCTGCGTTGATCATCACTATGTCTCCCTTCTTGACTTGGTGCTGCCTCTCCTTCCTGATCTGCTCGAACTCTAGCTCAAGCTCTGTCCATACTGGTGGTAGCTGGTTAGGATGCCCAACAACGCTGCCAACAAGCGCGTCGGCCTTCGTTAAAGCTGGGTCTAGCAAGGTTCCTATGCCTATGAGTGCTCCAGGTCTTGCATGGTCTATAAACTCGCTTCCTATGGCTATTGACACCACCTTCGTTCTTAGAGGCATGTACTTTGTGCCTGCCTTGAGGCCAGGTCTTATCTCGATCTCATCATTTATCTTGAGTTCTCCTCTCAGTAGTACTCCTCCAAGTATTCCTCCAACGAGCTTTTCTGGAGGAGTCCCAGGCTTGTTGACGTTGAAGCTTCTCAACACATGCATCAGTGGTTTTCCATGTGCATACTCAGTCTTTGGAGGAAAGTACTGATGAATCAGAGTAGCGGCAGCATCGATGTTCACCTTATGTAGTGCTGACACTGGAACCACGGGAGAGTTCTCTGCCCAGGTGCCTTTCAGGAACTTCCTTATCTGCTGGTAGTTCTCTATGGCCTTCTCCTTAGGAACTAGGTCAATCTTGTTCTGAAACACGACTAGCCTATTTATGCCCATTATTGTTGCCGCAAGAAAGTGCTCCTCGGTCTGAGGCTGTGGACAGGGCATCGACGCATCGACAACCATAAGCGCACCGTCAACAAAGCTGACACCCGCAATCATCGTCGAGAGTAGCACCTCGTGTCCGGGTACGTCCAGTATTGATATTCTCCTGACAGGCTTAGGCTCACTCCCATCAGGACATTTACCGTCTCTGAGTAGTCCATCAGTAACGTACCTGTACTCTGACCCGGGACACTCGTAGATGCTTATCGTTATGTAGCCAAGCTTTATCGTCATTGCACGCTTTATCTCCTCGCTATGTCTAGCAACCCAGATTCCACTAAGTGCCTGGACAAGCGTGGTCTTTCCATGGTCTACATGTCCCAACGTTGTCAGTATCATGTCTGGATACACTACTTTCCGAGACATTCGGACTATGGTTAAGACCTAGCTTAAAATCCTCAGTACTAGAGAGGACAACGCTTATCAGTCTACATGAGCACGGGAAAGCATGTCTTGTGACAACAAGGTCAGAATAGGGATAGTAGTATCAGAGTTCAACTACGACATTACCTACATAATGCTTCAGAAAGCAATAAGCCACGCAAGGTTCCTAGGCGCAGAGATAAGGTACGTGGTCAAGGCTCCAGGCATCTACGATGCACCGATACTTGCACACGAGCTAGCGCGTCGAGACGATGTAGATGCAGTCGTGGTGTTAGGTGCAGTAATACAGGGAGAGACAAAACATGACGAGGTTGTTGCCAATCAAGCAGCGAGAAAGCTTCTAGATATATCTCTCCAGATAGGAAAGCCAGTCACTCTAGGAGTAATAGGACCTGGAGCAACACGACTACAAGCATTAGAGAGAGCTGAGGAGTATGCCAGAAGAGCAGTTGAGGCAGCAGTAAAGCTCAGCAGAAGACTTAGGGCTCTTCGAGAGGCTACCCACAGGGGAGAGACAGTGATCATAGACTAATTTGGCAGCTAGACTCGAGTACTTACGTGAAAATACTGCTTAGAGCCATAGTGTTTCTAGACGATGACTCTGAGGTGAAAATTCTAGAGCACTGTATCCTCGAGATCGCGGATAAGCATAGAGGACGTACGTGCCTACATGTAGGTAAGCACTCTGGCGAGAAGCCTGATCTTGTGCTCAGCAGGTACGTTCTTCTTCCTAGACACCTAAACGCGCACGTACATGTTCTCGATCTGTATCTAAGACACTACTTCCACACATACTACATAGATGATGTTGTTGGTGCACCCTTCGGAATAAAGTATCTCCACATCAGAAACATGCAGAGAGAAGAAGCAGAGAGAAGCATCTACCTAAGCCTCAGTCACATGTACTACACAGGAACTGGCACTAGCTGGATAGTACTCGAGAATGGACTCAGATACTGTGACCTCGTCGAGCTGTGTTCTAAAAGAGCCAGCGTCAACGTACAGCTGTTTGTAGAGCCCTCGGTCTTCCACTTGACTCAGGAAGAGGACTTTGACGAGAAGATAATAAGTGAGACTAGGGATATTGTGAGGTTAGGATACAATGTTGAGCTAGTATCACCACTAAACTACCTGCCCGATGAGCTCAGTGAGATCAGGAAAATAGCACGCCTCTCCAGTAGGAAGATCATGACGCATGTCTCAGAGACCTATGACACACATCAGGAAGGGGATCTCAGACTTGCTATAGATGTGCTAGATGCCGATATACTTGTACACTGTTGCTACATCAGTGATACCGAGGTGGAGCTACTTGAGAATAGGATACTCGTGATAACACCAAGATCTAACCTCAAGCTTGCTGGAAGGATAGCTCCTGTTAGAGATATACTGAGGCTAGGTGACAGACTAGGTGGACTACTAGTAGGAACAGACAATGTAGGGCTACATGACCCAAACATGTGGGATGAGTACAAGACTCTAGCTAGGGTTCTAGATCGAGACACACTGAGAACACTCTTTCTCAAGGTAATTGAGACCACGTACAACGTAGCTAATTCAGACAAGTGCAATCTAATTCTAAATGGACAGCTAGTATCACTGGAGGACTACAGCAAGGACACGTTAGAGAGCATCATGAGGGGGGAGGTGCACACGGTGGGAGTACTCGTAGATGGTCAACCAATACTTTTTAAACAAGGATTTTAAAGTTGAAGTTCCTGATTTATCACTAGAGGGTACCTCTCTATTTGAGGCCAGCTTTGCTTTTTACGTCACTTTGCCTGAGCTCTCTCTTCTCGCTGCTCCTTCTTGAGCTCCTCTTCCAGCTTCTTCAGCTCCTCCTCTATTTCCTTCTCTATCTCCTCGATTGGCTTAGGTGGTGGCGTGGTTGCAAGCGTGTACCCTATCCATGCTAGTATGCCAAACACAACGGCAACCGCTATGAACGCCGTTACCTGTAGCGCAATGAGCGACACAGTCTGAGTAAATATCGTGTTCAGCACAGGTATGTAAGGTCCAAACATGAGGAGCGCATACACTATTATCACTATTATGCTTATCGTTATCAGTGCTGCCCCAACGATCTGATCCTTGTGCATTGGTCTCAATAGTTGTGAAGTAGTACTCTTTAATATATTATCTTCGAAGTGAGGGAAAACAGATTCTAGTGCTCAGCCGAGAACCGAGTCTTCATCTCCTCTGTGCCCGTTCGACTCATCATCAGCCTCTAGGTACTGTCCTTATTTTGGCCATTCTCGCGGCTCTTCCAAGATAGTCCCATATCCTTATAAGCTCATTAAGCTTTGTCACTCTCTCTCCACCGCAGACTCCAGTCTTTATTAGTGGCGCCCTGAAACCAACCGCTATATGTGCTAGTAGTCCATACTCGGTCTCGCCAGATCTATGTGACACTATTGGCGTGTAACCTGCTCTTAGTGCCAGCTCTATTGTTTCCTTTGCCCTCGTTAACGTACCTATCTGGTCGGGCTTTATTATTATCGCGTTTGCTGCTCTCTCCCTTATACCTCTCTCAAGCCTACTAACATTCGTGACGAAGATGTCATCGCCCACTATTAGTCTATCTGGAAACATTGATGTTAGCTCTGCAAAGCTAGAGAAGTCCTCCTCGTGGAAGGGATCCTCGATGTAGAATATGTCGTACTTCTCTATTAGGTACTTCATGTATTCAAGTTGCTCCCTCGGAGTTCTCTCGACACCCTCATTGCGGTATATGTACTTCTGCTTTTTCTCATCCCACAGAGATGAGGCTGCAACATCAATGCCAAGCCTTACCTGCACATCCATATCCTTCTCAACTTCCTTGACGACCTTAGAGAGAACGTCCAGAGCCTTCTCCGTGGATATTCTCGGAGTCCACGCTCCCTCATCATTTCTACCGCCAGTAAATGTTGGGTCAACCTTGTGTAGCTCTCTTAGAAGCCTTCTGTGAATCTCAAAGTTCACCTTCACGGCTGTGTAGATGTCTGGTGCTCCAACAGGAATTACGAGAAACTCCTGAACATCTGGTCCAAGCCACCTGGAGTGCTTACCTCCTCCGATAACGTTACCTACGGGATAGGGAATGTACCTAGCGTTGAAGCCTCCAATGTGTCTAAAGAGAGGCACAGCAAGTGCGTCAGCAGCTGCACGAGCACTAGCCATTGATGTTGCTATGGCAACAGCTCCACCGATCCTGGAGAAGTTCTCGGTACCGTCAATATCCTCGAGCTTGAGGTCTATCAGCACCTGCTCAGCCGCGTCTAGACCAACGAGCTCAGGTACGACATATTTCTCAAATGCCTCAAGGGCTTCATCAACGTTGTCACCAGGAAAGTACACTACCTCGTGCTTACCTCTAGAAGCGCCTGCAGGAGCAGCTGCTCTACCATATCCACCTTCAAGCTCTACCTCCACCTCTACAGTCTCCTCACCACGCGAGTTGAAGACCTTTCTTATTGCTAAGTCTCGTATAGTCGTAATGTCCTCTGCGATACCCATGTCGAGTACGTGTATCCAGCATCACTATATCTAGGCTTTACCCTTCTGCAACAAGGTAGATATAATCTTGATAACTGGATAGAGAGACTCGCTATACACTACGATCTTCGCAGCTTTAGTAACCTCCTCGTCTGCTGGGTTAAACGCTATTGAGTACTCTGCTCTCTCAAGAATTGGCACGTCAATTATGCTATCACCTACTGCGAGAGTCTTTGACCAGTCAAGTCGAAGAGCCCTCTCTAAGAAGTCTGCGTAAGTCTGCTTAGAGTTTACCTGAACCCTAACTCCAGCTATGACCCCGTTCTCATACAGTATCTTGTTAGAGATGTACATGTCTACGTAAGGCTTCAGCACAGGACAAGCAATGTCTAGACCTCCACTCAGTATCACTGTAGTGACTCCGCTTCTGCGTAGAAGCTTTAGAAGCATGATAGCTCCGGGGTAGAGCTCCGTAATGGTGCATCTAGTCCAGCCTTTTGGAGAGCCTAGCCACAGAAACACGTCGGCTAAAGCCCACTCCGCGTAGTCTATTATTCCTCTCCATGCTGCCTCTCGGTGGACTCTTGCTAGGTTCTCTGTGCCTATCCTCCTATGGAGAAGCTGCCAAGAGCTTCTTACCTTCAGAATTACTCCATCTAGGTCAAGTATGGCGAACCTTACTCTAGACACTATCTGGCCTCCTCTACTGTGACTGCTCCGGCTGCTCCTCTTGACCCTTCTTGAAGCTCTCCATTATTCTCTTGAGCTCCTTCTCTCCCAGTGGGAATATAGGGCCTCCTCTCCAGTCCGGAGGATATACTATCACTGCATTTATCTGAACTATCTGCTCGGTTATCGTGTTTCCTCTCACTAGCTTTCTCCTTCGCTCCCCAGGTCTTCTTGGGTGAAAGCCGGGTGGTCTACTGAGCAGAGCGTACCTCTTCACTGGCCCATCAATGAAGGGGACCATTGGTGCACCCTCAAACCCGCTTCCTCCAGTTATCCTTATCTTGATGCCGGCAGGTAAGTCGACTACTCCCTTCAACAAGGAGGCATCTACGATGTCGCCAATCTTCAAACCTATGAACCTCTGAGCTACGGGGTCCCTTATCTCGAACTGTCTGCTCTTGCCTGACAATGGATCAGCTAGCACCAGCTTAAATGTTGGCATAGCTAGCTGTGTTAGAGACCCTAGGTTATAAAGCTGATGCTAGACAGGGAATAGTGGACACAGGTCAAGAGCTGTCCTCTCGTCAAACCCCATCATGATGTTGAAGCACTGCACTGCCTGCCCAGCTGCTCCCTTCATCAAGTTGTCTATTGCCGCAAAGGTCACTATCCTGCCAAGTCTAGAGTCAATGTCGAAGCCAACATCACAGTAGTTACTTCCAATTACGTACTTAACGTCCGGATATCGGTGCATACCAGTCTTGTCTCTTGCTATCCTCACAAAGGGCTCGTTCAGGTAGGTCTCTCTGAAGCTCTTCCAGAGCTGAGGCTCCGTGACCGATCCTCGGGCCCAGCTATGTGACGTCACTAGTATCCCACGCACAATATCCACAGCGTGAGGAGTGAATGCGACCTTGACAGGCTCTCCAGCTGCCAGCGAGAGCTCTTGCTCGATCTCAGCTATGTGTCTGTGCTCTGTGACCTCGTAAGGCCTGACCACGTAGGTCCTGTATGCATGTAGGTCAAGTCTTGGCGCATGTGCGCCTGCTCCACTACTACCTATCTTGGCATCGATAACTATCTTGTCAAACTCTATCAGTCTATGTCTCACTAGAGGAAGCAGAGAGAGAATCCCAGCAGTCGCCATGCATCCAGCAACAGCCACAAGGTTCGCGTTACGTAGCTCGTCTCTGTGTATCTCGGGCAGACCATATACGGCCTTCTTCAAGAGATCTGGATACGGGTGAGGCTCCCTCCAGTCATACCATCTCACGTACGCTTCAGGATCCTTCAGCCTGTAGTCAGCAGACAGGTCAAGGACTCTCAGCCCAAGCTCGAGAAGTTTAGGAACCATGTGCAGGCTCTGTCCATGAGGCACAGCTAGAAACACAACATCACAGCTGTTAGAGATCTTGTCTATGTCAGGCTCAACAAACCTAAGCATAGTCTGTCCACGTAGATGGGGATGAATCTTGAAGACGTACTCTCCCTTGTACTCACGCGATGTTGCTACTGTTATCTCAACATTTGGATGCCTCAGAAGTATTCTGAGAAGCTCTCCACCTACAAAACCTGAGGCACCTATGATGCCTACACGTATCTTGTTGGACGACATCTCCTTAGAGGTCAAGACAGTGAGGCACTTAGATTTAAGCTTCGCTAAGGTAGGCTCAAAGGAGTTATAAGCACGAGGCCACAAGCTCTCAGAGAGAAACTGGGCAATGCCCAAGTATCCCTTCAGTAAGCCACTACCCTACATACCTAGCAAGGATGAGCTGATAAGAGTAGTTGTGAGCAGGTACAAGACTGTTGAAGCTCCTTCACCAACAACAGATCCTGGCTTCATAAAGCTACGCAGACTTGAGATAGTCAGAATAAAGACGACAAGCGACTACCTGATCAAGATTTTCCGCGATGTAGCCATGAACATGCCATTCCTAGATAGCTTGCATCCCTTCTATCGAGACCTGATAAACCTCCTCCTCGACGAGAGAAGGTACAGACACTCGCTAGCAAAGGTTGCTCACGCACCTACAGCAATCAAGGCCATAGAGAGGGACGCGCTGTTCATAGTGAGAACAGCTGGATCAAGGAGGGAGATACTGAAGGCAAGAAGGATGTACATAGGAAGAATAATCGACCTAATAGAGGACCTCTCACCCGAGCTTGAGTACCTGAGGGAGAGCGTGAGACAGCTCAAGAGACTTCCTAACATAAATCCAGAGCTCTACACGATCGTTGTAGCTGGAATGCCAAATGTGGGGAAATCTAGCCTTGTACGTGCAGTATCAACCGCAAAGCCAGAAGTAGCAGACTACCCCTTCACTACTAAGCAGATTCACGTAGGACACATAAGTCTCTTTGGCGAGTCCTTGGTCCAGATAGTTGACACACCAGGTCTACTAGATAAGCCCCTCACAGAGCTGAGCAAGATAGAGCTTCAAGCTGTCCTAGCGCTCAGACACCTAGCGAGAGTTATAGTGTTCCTAGTCGACCCTACGCTGCACTCCGGATACGAGCTTGAGAGACAGCTGAGACTTCTACAAGATGTTAGAGAGAGCTTCAGCAACGTGCCTGTTGTTGTCGCGATAAACAAGATAGATATTGCATCGAAAGAGCAGATCGATGAGGCAGAGCAGAGAGTCAAGGGGCTCTCTGTTGACTTACCTGTCTACAAGATATCCTGCATTAATGCAGAGAGTGCAAGGTCGTTTATTATGGACGTGATAAACAGGTTCATAGTACCTCTCTACCTTGAGAAGATCAAGGTGGGCAAGCTTGTTTAGGAGAGTACTAGGTACAGTATAGCACCCATATACACGAGGATACTAGTTTGGAATAAAAGCAAGGTTTATTAGAGACCTTCAGGTCATGATGAAAGAAGGTAATGACACCACCACTAGGATCAATTGAGCTTACAGAGAGCGAGCTCGAGGTTCTAAGCACGATGTGTGAGCTCTGCAGAGATGCTCAAGACTGCAAGCTCACGTGGAGTGACATTTTGTCCGAGGTCTCTAGGAGGAGAACAAGGCAGGGACGCAAGTCAATGAGCAAGGCAACTCTGACACAGGTACTGAACAGACTAATAAGTTTTGGCTTAGCGGAGAAACAGGTTGAGGTAAAGGGGGTTAAGCTCAAGGTATACTATAGACCGACCAAGAGAGGCTGCCAGCTGCTTAAAGACAAGATATTATCCTACGTTAACCTGAAGCTCAGAGAGTTAGTTGACTTGATGCTCTCCGTGCTGAGTGAGGAGGACTTGAAGAGAACGATCAGCGAGCTTGTGGAGTACTATCTCAAAGAGAGAGTCGAGGAGCAAGCTAGTCTAAGCGCGAGCTAGGCGATAACACTTAAATCCTACTCTTCTAGTGGGGCGCAGTCGGGTGATCAGCCTTTGCCACGACTCTCGTAATCAAGGTAGGAGGCTCGGTCATAAGGAGAGATCCTAGTAAGGTCCTCAAGGACGTGGCTGACCTCTATAAGCAGGGATACAGAATAGTTCTTGCACATGGAGGAGGTTACTATGTGACGAACCTAATGGAGAAGCTAGGCAAGCAGCCTGTCTTTGTCAAGAGTCCAAGCGGCGTTGTGAGCAGATACACTGACTGGGACACCCTATGGTGCTACGTCATGGGCATGATGTGGATAAACAAGCAGCTCACGGCTAAGCTTATAGAGCTCGGAGCTAATGCAGTGGGAGTCTCAGGAGTTGACGGCAAGCTCCTTCTAGCTAAGAGGAAAGAACACATCATAATTGTAGATGAGAGGGGAAGACAGAGAGTAATCGATGGTGGATATACAGGAAAGATAACCGAGGTAAACACAACACTACTGAGAAGTCTTCTTGACCTAGGATACCTACCAGTAATAGCTCCAATAGCAATAAGCGAGAAGGGAGAGATGTTGAACGTAGACAGCGACCAGGTAGCCTATGCCATAACCACCAATATCAGACCAGACTATACACTATTTCTGCTAGACGTCGAGGGTCTAATCCTAGAAGGGAAAGTCGCTGAGAAGCTTACTGCTGAAGAGGCAGAAAGAATCTTCAGGGAGTCATCTGAAGTCACGGGAGGCATGAAGAGAAAGCTGTACATGGCGGCTCAGATTGCTAGACAAGGCATAAAGGTGATCCTGTCAAGTGGCCTAAAGGATAACCCGGTAAGGGCTGCACTGAGTGGACAGGGTACACATATAGCTCCTCCCGGATAGCGGGAGGTAAAGCATCACTCCCTTAGTCTCACCTCTATAGTAATATTATCTAGCTGCTCTGGAACGTCCTTTAGAGAACGTACAAATGCCACCACAAGATTTCTAAGTAGATTAGCAACGAACCTATTTAGAGGGATCTCCACAGAACCTACAGTTAGCTTAATACCCCTCGTATTATAGAATACACACCTTGTAGGAGAATCCTTACCAAGATTTATAGAATGTGCCAAGTCTACACATCTTCTATATCCACACTTCCCACAATTAAGTCCTCCAAGCTTCTTATAGATATTGAATATCCTTAGATAACCATCTACGTATCTGAATAGAAGGTCAACATCTTCGGGGATGGATACTACATTCTCAGCGACCTTGCCAGAGATTGAGCATGCGAGCACGGGTCCTTTAACATCCTGCTCAGAGAGTAGTTGTTTTATGTCATTCGGATCTTTTATACATATAACTTTTGCTATCTCTGGGATGCCTATGACAGTTTTAGAGAAACCTTCAATTAACACTATGTCTACATCTAGCAACCTTGCAGCCACCTTAATAATATCAATGACAGAATTTCTATCTACGTTATTCAATACTATTCCTAGCTCCTTGCTGTCCGCATAATACAATACAGAGCCACAGCACCCTCGCAACACGTATGTATCTTTTCCTGGAGTGTCTATAGTGAACTCCTTATGCGCTATGTGCTTTGCTGCTAGGACTTTTAATCCCTTAGATCTGAGATGCGAGCACAGCACTCTTATGACCGTGGTTTTTCCAGAGTTCTTGTGTCCTAAGACTGCGATTATTGGGACACTCAATCTCACACCTCTTGAAGTTGTTCTCATAAGGTATATCACTTTGTGATGCTAGATGCTAAAGGCGATGATGAGCCCAGGACTGTGGTGAGCGATGAGCATGGACTTCTCGCAGCTGAGCTATTAACAAATAAGGGGATTTACCGCGAAAATCTAATCGATGATGAGTGCTCCGTGGCCTCTCTTGACGAGATGAAGAGACGCCGGCAGTGCTGACTAGGTTTTTTAAGATAAATGCTAAGTCTATTTCCCTGAGAGACGAAGTCATGAGTTTTAACATCGAGTTATTCAACGTGGTTCCACTGAGCGAAGAAGAACTGAGACTTCTGGAGAAGGTCTTAAGGAGAGCCTTGAGACATTCTAGAGCTCCGCTTGATGTGCTCTTTGTGAGTGTAGTAGAGTCCCATGACCAGGTACGTGAGGTTCTAGATGTAAAGAAGACGCTAGACTATGAGGAGAAGCCGGTCAAGCTATTTATAGACTATGATACTCTTCAGCCAGTACTCTCAGTAAGAATCGATGCTCTTAGGAGATTAAGTCCTAGGGAACTGGAGCTAGAGATAGCACGTGAACTAACTACCTATGAGGTAATAGTGGACCCCATACATGTCCCAAAGTGGGCTATTCCCGAATCAATAAGTACTGTAACTCCACTTGATGCAATGCTCTCAACAGCAATGATCCTAAGAACAGTTGACTCCCTCTTAGTAGAGCGCGGATATGCCGAACAGTTAGCTAGGGATTTTGAGCTTACGGAGATAAATGGTCTTGCAAATATTGCAGACAGCGAGAGGTACGCATCCAAAGTTCGAGCAGTACAGGCACTATCTTGGGACCTACCTCTCAGCTTTGAACTTGTGAACAAGAGAGAGATCGGAGAGAGACTATTCCTTGAGGCCTTAAAGAGAGTGATAACTGAGCAGGGAAGAATGTTCACGCAGAAGTATGATGATTTCAGGGCATACTCCAGAAACAACTTCTACTACGAGAATGTTCACGAGTATCTTGATCTAGTATTCACAGATGAGACCTAATCACCAAGTTGATACGTCTCAATAACTTTGTAGATACCTCCGGAGGAGTCTACTAGATCGACCTTGTCGATCGTTACCTCTATTCTTATGCCTCTTAGCTGGCTCTTGATCTCACTTAGTAGCTCTTCCGCAGAAACCGGGTCAAGCTTGGCTCTTACAAGGCCAATGGTTAAGTGAGGGTTAAAGTTGTGAATAAACCTGTCCTCAATTCTTATGTTATGTTCTTGTAATACTGAGAGTATAGCTGATCTGATAGTACTAAGCTTGTTTACTCCCTTAGTAACCATAAGCGCCAGAGCTTTTGGCTTAGAGATGCTTGGAAGTAGCTCAATTTCGGGACCGATGACTATCTTGAAGGGCTTTATTAACCTAAGTTTTGAAGAAACTTTCTCTGCAACTCCTCTAGGTCTGTTTGATCCCACATATAATACTGTTATATGTAGTCTTTCTTTAGCTACTGGCTCTACTCCAGGTACCTCTGGGATGCACACATTTACGTTGTTTAGACAGGTCTTTACTCCGTACAGGTAGGGCATCTAGCCCTCTTAGCTTGGCTAGTCAACACATCCGTGATCCGTTATCTTGAACGTTATTTCGCGTTCTGGATGCATTGGGCTGTCAAATATCTTTGCGATCCTTATGTTCTCCTTACCCTTTCTTAGCCATACCCTGTATGTTGCGCCATGTGCAAGTACATGTCCACCCGCTGGCTTCAGTGGGTTTCCAAAGAACACGTCTGGCTGCGCAATTACCTGGTTTGTCACTACTACCGCGACGTTGTGCAGGTCAGCTATCCTCAGCAACATCGATATGAGCTGATTGAGCTTCTGCTGTCTCTCTGCTAAGTTCTCTCTTCCTGGGTACTCTGCCCTAAAGTGTGCAATTATGGAGTCTATCACTACGAGCCTTATGTTCTCCTTCTCAACGATCTTCTTAGCTTCCTCAACCAGCAGCATCAAGTGATCACTGTTGTACGCTCTTGCGTAGAGAATGTTCTTCAACGCCTCCTTAGGGTCAAGTCCCCTGTACTTCGCTATCTGCATGATTCTCTCTGGCCTGAACGTACCCTCAGTGTCTATGTACATGGCCTTAGCGCTTAGTCCACCTTTGTCCTCTGGGAGCTGTACCATTACCGACAACTGATGACATAACTGTGTTTTGCCAGCTCCAAACTCTCCTACAAACTCTGTTATAGCTCTTGTCTCGATACCACCACCAAGCAGCTCGTCCAGAGACTTAACTCCAGTGCTTATTCTCTTTATGCTTCTTCTCTTCTCGTATAGCTCTAATGCAGATATGAAGGGTCTCAGTCCAAGCAGCTTCTGGGCAGCCTTTATTATGTTGAGAGCACGATCCTCACTACCAACAACCTCTGCAAGCTCCTTAACGCTCGCAAATGCTACATCCTTCACGGTCGTGTATCCATGCTGACGTAGTTTCTGAGCAGTAACTCTGCCAACTCCCTCAATTTCCTCAACGTCGATGTCTGGTAGCTCTGACGGCAGTATAGGTCCTACGTTAACCGTAGCTTCCTCAGTTTTCTCCTGTGTCTCTTGCTCAGGCTTACTCTCTACCACTGTCTCTGTCTTCTTCTTGCGAGTCATAAGCTAGACTCTAAACTGAAGATAATATTTAAAAACCTATGCCAGAGCCCTCCCCGAGCCTTCTCCGGCTCTAACATGCCTCGTGTCCACATATCTCCAGGAGAAATCTTGAGAAGATACTGCTGGCTGGTACCAGCCATAATAGAGCTAAATGCGAAGCAACAAGTCACTCGAAAAGAACTAGCACAGATTCTAGAAGTGTCTCAAAAACTTGCGAGGACCGTCCTCTGGATGCTCTCGAGGCTAGGCCTAGTTGAGAAGTCTCCTAGAACCGGAGAGTACCTAGTGAGCAACTCGCTGAGAGAGATAGCGAAGACATTACGGACTAGCCTAGTTGGCATAAGGAGATATAGAAACACCACCAGGATGGTTCTAGAGCATGAAGACATGTACTACATAGTCGTCATTAGGAGAAACAGAATAATTAGCAGAAGGGTTAGCAAGGAGATCGTCAACAAGGTCGAGGAGCTATTAAGAAGAAAATCAATGAGCATGGACGAGATATCGAAAAATGTCTCTGCAAGTATAAGAGAGATCTGTGACTCCCTGAGAGTTCTAGAAATAAGAGGTGTTTTGAAGAGAGTTAAGGATAGAGGTTCAGGTAAGTCGATCTACCTGGTAGGAGATCTTCAGACAGTCAGCCACTGACCCTTCACTCATCGCTCGTCTACTCAATCTCCGCCGAACTCATCATCCTGCGTCTTGCTATAACGTTACCTCGACCTTTCTTATACCCTTGTAGTTTACTAATAGCAGTGCGATGAGTCTGTACGCGACGTGTGCACTCTTAGTGAATGGTATCGTCACAAATAGTATCAGTACAGATATCAGGTGTATAGCGAAGAAGACGAAGCCTGCATATACCGTGTATATTGCAAGCATGTAATTTCCAGCCGTGAAGGAGGCCTCTGCAGCCATTCTAAGTGTCTCAGCAAGGACTCCCGTAACTGCAACTATTGTGAGCAGTATAAGCAGATACCAGTCATAGCCTAGAACACAGTCGTAGGCTAACTTGTTCGTTCTTCTTCTTACAAGCAGACCTATAGTTCCCGTGACAAAGAGTGCAGCACCAACGTTGTAGAACACCTTAATCGGGTTCTCTACAAAGCCGTGAGTGACATCCCCACAAGAGTACAGGTACTTGAGAAGCTCACTGTTAGAACTCGTCACTGAGAGAGCTAAGTGAG
Organism: Thermoproteales archaeon; assembly: GCA_027036495.1. GTDB lineage: Archaea > Thermoproteota > Thermoprotei > Thermoproteales > Thermocladiaceae > JAADER01. The sequence goes on along the minus strand of JALWFJ010000069.1, from coordinate 13,911 downwards.
GTGTAGCTAATATGTAGAGTCCGGACTTTGCAAAGAACACTCCACAACGCATTATGGCTTCGTGAGCCAGTACTGCATCAACTCCTGTACATATTGCCAATATGGTCATGCCCCACAGAGTCATCTGATGGAGAATCCACCTGCCCCACTCTGTCTTGCAGCGACCGAGGTTTCTATGAACAACAAACTCGTCTAGGAACGTGTAGAATATTGCTTTCAGGATGTTCATCTTGGTCCTATCCCCTAGCGATGGCTTTGCTAGCTGATAGAGCCTATATATTCCGCACAATATGAGTACTGCAGCCCACAGAGACGTTACAGCTCCACCGCATAGCACAGCTACAGGGTTAATCCAAGTTGCATAGCTCTTAACAAAAGGCTGCAACACCTTAACAATTTCAGGCGTGTTCACAGGCTAGAAAGGATCATTAGTTATTAAAACATTAACAGCAACCTAGTGCCTAACTTGACTAAAATCTCCTAATAAAAAGTTTGTAAAGAAGGTTAGGGGTTCTTGAGGCTAGGATACTACTGAGCGGCTCTTATCTTTGAAGATCAGAATGTGTATCCTCCGCCAAAGTAGCCTCCTCCAGCAAACTGCTTCATTGGGTTTAGCCCTATCTTCTTTATGAAGTCAACGAAGTCCTTTATTACGTCTATGACCTTGTTGTAGTCTTCTAGCGTGACCTCTACTAGCTTTACTCTTTCAGGCTCGATCATCATCTTCTGCAGAGTCTCTCTCAAGTTCTCTATTCTTGTTCTCTCTAGATCCGGTCCGCGTATGAAGTGACACTGCTGCTTTGCCTCTGCCTCTCCGCTTCTACATCCTAACAGTAATATCCCATCTATTCCAAGTGAGAGAGTATCAGCGATCCACCTCATGTTTACACTACCTATACAGGGCACTGGTATCACAAGCTCGACCTCTGGTGGCATCCTTCCTCCCTTTCTGAGCGCGATGTCTAGTGATGGATAGGCGTCGTTTAAGCAAGCAAACACTATTATCTGAGTCTTATCTGACTTTATCTCGACGCTCTTTATCATGCTCATTACTAGGTCGGTGTTGTGATAAGGTAGTGAAAGGGCTACTGCGGGACAGGCTCCAACGCAGATTCCACATCTCCTACACTTAAGCGGGTCAGGCTTTGGATAGCCTCTCTCGTCGAACGAGTATACGTCAAATGGGCACTCCTCAGTGCATCTCTTACACTGAGTGCACTTGATTGTGTCTATGGTTATCAGGTTCGGATCAGTAAGGTAGGAGTACTCTGTTCTTGCTTTTCCTAGGACAATCGACGTTGCTCTCATTGCTGCTCCATGAGCTGTTGATACTGCTGTCTGGACGTCCATTGGCCACATAGCGCAGCCACATGCATATACTCCGGTTCTCTTCGTCTCCATTGGGAAGCATATGTAGTCGCTCTCCACGAAGTACTGGTGTCTGGGTATCTTGAGTAGCTCCTGCTCCCAGGATCTTCCTACGCCAGACTTGTACCACGCAGGTGGCTCATATCTGAGTGATGGCACCATTCCAACAGCGAGCACGACCATGTCTGCTCTCGCGACCACCTTTCTTCCAAGGATAGTGTCCTCAGCGTGTACGACTAGCTCTCCAGTAGCAGGATCTTGTTCAACTCTCCATGCTCTTCCTCTTATGAAGAATATGTTTGGATACTTTGATGCCTCCTTGTAAAATAGCTCATATAGGCCAAACGCTCTTATGTCAATATAGAATATGTATATCTGAACGTCAGGGTTTCTCTCAGCTATGGTTATTGCTTGCTTTAGCGTTGCTGCGCAGCATATTGCGCTACAGTATGGTAGGTGGTTCTCGTCTCTCTGACCAGCACACTGTATGAAGACTATCTTCTTCGGCTTCTTCCCTGTCCCCGGAACTAGAAGCTCTCCCTTAGTTGGACCATTAGGTGCAAGTATTCTCTCCATCTGCACATTAGTTACTACTCCAGGATACTTTCCATATCCTAGATGCTCAAGCCTTGTTGCATCATAGGGCTCCCATCCAGTAGCAACAATCACTGAGGCAGCCTCAACCTCAACCTCTCTTGGCTGCTCTTTCAGATTAATTGCACCCGTGGAGCAGACCTCTAGACACTTTCCACAAGATCCAGGATTCTTAATCTCTAGACATGCATTAGGATCAACTACATGTGCATATGGCCAAGCAAGCTCATGCGGTAGATATATGGCCTTCCTCTTCGACAACCCGAAGTCAAACTCGTTAGGCGCCTCAGCTGGACAGACCTCACTGCACTTTCCACACGCCGTACACCTCTCCGGGTCAACATACCTTGGATTAATTCTGATCCTAGCCTTGAACCTTCCGGGTGATCCAGAGATCTCAAGAACCTGAGCATTAGTGTATATCTTTATCAGAGGATTTGCCCTGGCACGTAGTCTACCGAGTATGAACTCAATTCCGCAGTAAGGAGGACATAGCTTAGGAAAGTACCTAGCAAGCTGGACAACCTTACCACCAACATAAGGCCTCTTCTCAACGACGACAGCCTCAATACCCATATCTGCGACGTCTACAGCAGCTGTGAGACCAGCTATTCCTCCACCAATTATGAGCACCCTCCTCACTCTCTCGACTTCACGCTCCTTAGGTATATGCGGAGCTGCTTTGACTCTCGCAACATAGGCCTTGATGTAGGTTAGTGCAGCCTCAAAAGCTCTCTGCTTATCATCTCTAAATGCCCAAGCAGCATGCTCTCTTATTGGAGCAACCTCGATCCATAGAGGACTAATGTCAGGAACAGCAGAGGTTATCCTCTCTCTAGCAATCTCAAGAACGTATCTAGGAGAGCAGCCAGCAATGACAACACGTTCCACACGCTTCTCCTGCAGATCCTTAATTATCTCGTCAAGTTCATAACAACTTCTAATAAATTTCACAACCTCGACCCCCTCAATTTTCTTCACCTCCTCAGCAAGCCTATCAACATCAATTACATCTCTCACAGCGCTACATGTGCATATATAAACTCCAACTTTAGTCATAAAAGTCTCATCAAAATAGCCTAAGATAACTTATCAGCTTTACCACTACTAGGGAGAGACAACAGCAGGAAAACAGAACCTCAACTATCTTCTAGTCTCCTTACGCGCTTTTGACTTGAGAACTCTCATAAGAATGCCAGTAACGTCATAACGCGCAGTGAGATACTCACGTAAAGCAGCCATCACCTTAGCTGGATTAGCCTTTCTTGGACAATGTCTGGAACACTCCATACACTGATCACATATCCATGGACTTAATCTCCTAGCAACCTCTTCAAAAAGACCAAGACCTACAAGCAACATGTCAAGTCTAGGCATGCCCGGACATACATCCGATAGAGGACACACAGATACACAGGTGGCGCACTGCATACATGCCTTAAAGTCAACACCGTATCTGCTTAAAAACGCCTTATAAAGTTCCTCATCATGCAACCTAGTTATGTCCAGATACTCCACCTCCGTGGTCATAATCATAATCTATAAAGAGCAGCTTATAACAACTACGTAAACGCTTGTGAAGAGTATCAAGAAGGTTCTTCAAAGGGATTAAAGTAATGAAGACACGGAGTATTAATTGATGTAAGAAGAAGGGAGTTAGAGAAAAATAGACAAGAGCTTGAAAGACTTTCTTTGGCTAGTTTACGGGTACTTTCTATGGAGAGTTTATGGGAATATCTGTATGTATGGTCTCGTGAATACCTTCCACTCTCCGCTCTGTGGGTCGTATACTGAGTTCACGAAGCATCTCCAGTTCTTGTCGTCTACCGTTGGATAGTCTGATCTGTAGTAGTATCCTGGCCATCTTGTCTCCTTTCTGAACATCATGTGCCTTATGTGGGCTTCGGCTGCCCATACTCTGTGTACCAGCTCCCAACATCTTAGCAGGTCATGTAGGTCGCGTGCTGCAAGCTTGTCGAGGTCCTCCTTGAGCATTAGGAGAAGCTCAAGTCCTCTCTGAAGCATTGGCTCATTAGTTGTGTACCACATTGAGTATCCAGCTACATATTCGTCCATTATCTTGTGCAGTCTTCTTAGTCCTTGCTGTGGAAGTATGTACTCGAATGCTAGGTCTGGTCTTGTCGTTGTTGCCTTACCCTTCTCGAATCTCTCTAGAGGCTCAAATATCTTTGCACTGAGCTTGTTTATCAGCTGCTCATCAACTTCTGGTTTGTAGTCAGCAGCCTTCTCCATTATGTATCTCACTGCTGCCTTTGCCGCTATTCTACCCTCTGTGAATGAGCCGCTTGAGAACTTGTGAGCTGATGCTCCTACTGCGTCTCCTGCTGCGAAGAGGCCCTCAATTGTGGTCATTCTGTTGTAGCCCCACTGGTAGTCTGGTGGAGCAACGTCCTCTGGCCCGCTAACCCATGCTCCTGCGCATCCTGCGTGTGATCCCATGATGTATGGCTCTGCCACCATCAGTTCTGATGGCTTCTCTGCTGGGTCAATGTTCATGCATGCCCAGAGCAGTGCCTGTGATGGTGTCATGTCCAGGAAGTCCTCCCAGCACCATCTCATCTTTTCTGCTCTCTCCTTTGGATCTTGTACTGACTTTATCGCCTCATCATGTCTCATGAATATTGGTCCTTTACCCTCCTTTAGCTCCTCGAGCATTAGATGGTTTCTGAGGCATGTTGGTGTTGGTGTTGCCTCAACGTATGGGCCGTACTTGTCCTTCATCTGCTTTAGCTGTTCTAGTCTCTTCTGGTAGTAGTCCTCGCCGTATGCGTTTGTTGCTCTACACTTGAGGAATAGGAAGTATGCTCCAACTGGGCCATATGCGTCCTTAAATCTCATTGGTACGAATCTGTTCTCCATCTGCGTCATCTCTGCACCCATCATTATCATGAGCGCATATGAGCTGCCACTGTTCCATGGTGGATACCATGTTCTACCCATACCCTCTCCGTGTGATCTTGGTCTGAATATGTGAACTGCTCCTCCAGCAGCAACAATTACTGCCTTAGCTAGGAACACGTAGAGTTTCCCGTCTCTTACTCCAAATCCGATTGCTCCGGCTACTCTCCTTGGATTCTTTGCGTCTGGAAGTAAGTGAGTTATTGCAACTCTCTCGTATATTGCGTCTGCTGACTTCTTTGCTGCCTCGGCGACGATTGGCTTGTATGACTCACCGCTTATCAGTATCTGCCATCTTCCCTCTCTTAGGTATCTTCCAGTCTTGGGATCCTTGTATATTGGTAGACCCCACTCCTCGAATAGGTGAACTGTCGAGTCTACGTGTCTTGCAACGTCGTATATTAGGTCTTCTCTAACTATGCCCATTAGGTCGTTTCTGACGTATCTGACATAGTCCTCAGGAGTGTTCTCTCCCCATCTCATTCCCAGGTAAAGGTTTATTGCTGAGAGACCGGCAGCAACTGCGCCGCTTCTCTCAATTGCTGCCTTGTCAACAAGTACGACCTTGAGCTTTCTACCCCAATACTTTGCCTCGTATGCTGCTCCACATCCAGCCATTCCTCCACCTATTATTAGTAGGTCGCACTCGACCTTCTCTACGCCCTTTGGGTAACCCGGAAGGCTCATGCTCGGTCTAGTAGGTGAGCTCGGTTAGTATTAATGCATTACTAGGGGACAACATGTTTTCCTATAGGGATATACTTTAAAGCTCTGTTTAGGCTCGGATAGACGATGCCACCAGTAGTTAACCCAGAGAAGTGTGATGGTTGTAAGGCACTTGCAGTGCCAGCATGCAACTACATATGTCCTAATGATCTGATGCACCTGGATAAGACTACAGGAAAGTCATACAACATTGAGCCAGACATGTGCTGGGAGTGCTTCTCATGTGCAAAGATGTGTCCACAGGGAGCAATAGAGATAAGACACTACAGTGACGTTGGACCCCTTGGAGGTAGACTTGTACCTCTGAGAGGAACAGACTCAATAATGTGGACAGTAATATTCCGTTCTGGCAAGGTTCTCAGATTCAAGATGGTCATAAGAACAACACCATGGGGCTCAATAAAGGCGCCAACAGAGTATCCTGAGCCTCCAGCAGACAAGATAAAGAGCCCTGAGCTGAGCCACGAGCCTGAGAAACTAGGAGTATCAGAGCTTCCAAAGCCTAAGAAGTAACATTATCTGTAACTATCTAAAAACCGTACTCGAAAAAGCTAAACCTGGTTCATCACTTTACCTTCTCTCCCATAGATCTGTTCTAGACTTCCCGATTTAGCTTAGTTCTCTTAGAGCCAGCTTTTAGTATGGCCTTATTTGGGTAGATCTAGAAATGTTATACTCGCCGCTCTATAGGGAGCTTATGTTTCTCGTAAAGAACAGATGTATTAGTCGTGAGGATATTGGTATCTTCTCGGAGAGGTTTAGGGAGATAGTACATATGTTACTTAGATTTAATCTTGCTGAGGAGAAAGAGAATTTAATATGTGTAGAGAGACCGGTATATGCACTAATAAAGATAGCCTTACTTTGTAAGATCAAGCTTAGCTGTGAGTACCTGATGAATTACGCCTCGTGGAGTGAGTTTGAAGACGTTATTTCTGAGCTAGCTAGGTCTCTAGGGTTCCGTGTTATTAAGAGACTAAGGATGCCAGCTATGTATAGAGATGCTAGGAGAAGAGTAGAACTTGATGTTGTCATTGTTGATGTGAAGAGAGACCTGTCTGCTAGCAACGTTCCAGTGCTTGTATTGGAGGTCAAGCACTATATACACGCAAGGTTAAGCATAGGTGAGGTTGTTGAAAAGCACCTGAGAAAGATTAGAGCTATTCTGACTAGTGAACGCTCTGCTCAAGAGCTTGCTCGTAGGTTACCTTTGCCTCATGGTATATCCAGTCTAATCATAGTTCCGGCTGTGGTTACTCTTAGGGAGTATTACCCAGATATTGTGAGAGGAGTCCCGGTGGTTTCTGTATGGAAGCTGGGTGATTTCCTAGAGAATTACTATCTGTACCTGGACAAGTTTGTCACATTTTCTGTAAGTGTCTAGCTCTTGCCTTTTGTAGACAACTCTTACATACGTATATTCTGAACTTAAAATCGATGTGAGGCACTGAGTACTCAACAACCTCAACGCTGCTGTAGGGCACTCTTCTAAGGCAGAAGAAGCATATTACTTTACAGTTTCTACGTGTCGACACGTTTCGTATTGTATAGATACTTTGGTACTAATATCTATCTCTTGTGACTTACCCGGCAGTTCAACGATATCTCTCTAGGATAATGAGCCTGAGGACACAGTACGATTATCTCTCGGCTCTGGTTTTAGAGAGAGTGCTGAGCACCTTGGATAATGCTGTATCCTTAGACTCTCTAGTTAGGTCTCTGTTTAACGTGAATAGGGCAGTTATCTTAATGCCGGGAGAGAGCCTGAAGAGAACAATCATAGATAAGTCGCTACTGAGTGATAACATGATTAGCTTGATTTTTGTTGTTGATAGTGCAGTTAACTATATTGCGAAATACCTTGAAGATTATTTGAAAATATTTAGAGAATATAACACTGTTCTTATAACCGATCTTGATGCTGATGTAGGAAAGATGTCAAGCTTTGTGTATATTATCAATCCCGTGGTTATAGTTCACGCACATGGAGATAATTTAGATAAGATACAGACACTAGTTCCTAAGTTAGCCAAGTACTGTAGAGTCATTGTAGGGACTTGTCAAGTGTTCTTCTATGGTAAATATGTTAGCTATTGTGAGGGGTTCACAGATGGTGATAGAGCACTACATCTCGCATCCAAAGTTGCACGACAAGTAGTAGTTTTAGGCTTCGACGTCAAATCTGGATGCACACTATCAGAAAAGCCTCTAACTGAGACTAAGCGTCAGAAGCTGCGTATTGCTGAGAAGGAGGCAGATATAGTTAAGCTTAGTGGTGTGCTTATTGAGCAGATCTAGCTTCCTCTACTTCCTCTGTACTTTCTAGCAGTAGATCGAGACTCACTAGGATCTCGCTGACCTTGTTCTCTCTCCTTCTAGAGAGGAAACCGCCTATAACTAGAACACTGAGGCTCAGTACTTCGAGCACTGCGGCTAAGGGTGTGGCAAGAACTGGTATGAGAATATATCTTGTGGTTCCAGGTAGGAACACAACTTCAGGCAGGGGTACTAGGAGAATTAGCGCTGCGAGGAGTAGTGTGTCTGAGATTATCCTGTACGTTGAGCTTCGCTCGAGACTACGCACATGACCCATGCTGAGCAGAGATCTATACATGAGGTACGAAAGCACGAGCACTATTGATAGCACCATGTTGTGAAGAGCAGAGTAGCTCAGCAAGACTATGCCTCTATTGTTCAGGCATCTTATCGTGACCTCAACGTATGCTAGACTTATCGTCTGTCTAGATATGCAGCTCTTGATAGAGAGCACTGGTATGTTTCTCTCTAGCTCGGTGAGGATCAGCAGCGTTACCGTTGCTAACAATACTATCTCGATTCTGTAGCTAAGGAACACGCCGAGTATGCGTCTCAGCTTGCGGAGCAGTATATTCCCTCGATACTTGAGATAGTATCTGCGCTTTTGCTCTGTACAGTATCTCGAAGTCACCTTCAGAGTACCTTTTTGCGATGTCTATGAATTTTCTAGGAGAGTTCTCCACCCAGGCACTCTCTATGACGTCGCCATATACATGGACGCACTCAATGACTCTGCTAGGTAGGCTCTCTGTTACTGCAAAATCTCTAACAGGTTTAGCCACTGGGAGGGACACAAGCTTAGTTGACCAGTGAAGAGACAATGGTGCACGGCATAGCCCAATCTTGAGTATCGTGTTTCCGCTAATTAGCATGTGCGAGAACAGGTCAAGTCCCTGCAACATGTGTCTGAACCTCTTTACTACCCTCACTGCGAGATCCCTCAGAAACTCAATATACGTAGAGTACAGGCGCATTAACTCGTCTCTTCTCTCTTTCACCTCGGACCTGAGCTCATCGACCTTGAAGAGAGTCATTATCTTGTATCCGTTCATTCCGTCAAAACAGACAAGCATCTTGTTAATTCCTGCAAACTCTAGAGACAGTTTTACTATCTTCACGACGATGTCAAATATGTACCAGTTGTACTGGTGTATCCACACGTTCTTGTCAGCTTTTATGTCTACGACAAACACGTCTGGAAGCTCCTCTCTGACCTTAGTCACGCTGAACATTATGTCAACTGCTCCTTTTCTTGCAAGCTGGACTATCTGGCTAGGTCTATTGACCATTATTGGTCTCCTTAGTCCTGACTTGTGGCGAAGAGTCTTCACAAGCTTCACCTCGGTGTCTCTCTGTACTATGACCGCAATGCTACGCTCCTCAAGGACCTTCATCATGTATGTTGCAACGTGCTCATAATATCTCACTGGTGGGATCTCAGAGTACGCGACTAGGGGTCTATCTCTCTTGAGTTGCGGAGACACAATACTCGTCAGGTCTTCTGTAATATGTAAGCTTTCCTTCAATCCAGTCCACTATGACTGCCCTCGCTGCTGCCTCAATGTTGAGTTTACCTCCCTTTAACAGCAGTCCTCTCCTCTTGGCAACTTTCTCGAGTATCTTTGTGGGCTCCTTGTCCTCTATGCCATATCTCTCAAGGAAGGCATTTGGATTGTACCTAAGTATACGCTCAATGAGCTTCACTGCTGGATACACTGGGTCCTGAAGTCTAGCTGGATCGATTGCGCCCTTCACGATGAGCAGTGCCTCATCCCTGACCTCCTCCACAGGAATAACTCCAGGCGTGTCTATAACATAGAGCCACGACTTGGCCTTGACCAGCTGCTCTCCCCTAGTCCATCCAGGAACCGGGCTGGTAGAGGCTACATGTCTGCCCTTGAGGTAGTTAATTATCGTCGACTTGCCCACGTTAGGGTACCCTACCACAACAACGCGAACAGGCAGTCTTGGAGCATACCTCTTTATGTATATCATGAGCTTTCTAGTACCTAGCCTGAACTTCGCGCTTATGAACACTGTAGGCAACTCACGCTCAAGCAGCCTCTTCCATTCTTCAAGCACATCTAGAGGAACCAGGTCACACTTGTTGAGCACCAGTATGATAGGTTTTCCTAGTCTCGCTGACATCTCCTCTACGCGTCTGTTCCTAGTCTCGATTGGCTCTCTAGCGTCAGCAACCTCAATTACGAGATCTGTATCTTCTAGAACTCTTCTGACTCTTCTCCAGGCCTCACTAGGTGTGACCCTCATTGCTCCTTCTCTCAACCTTCCAAGGCTACCGAGGTACTTAAACCAGTGCGCTTATAAGCAAGCAGTCCAGCTGTACCCAAGAGCTATGTCTCTCCTGAGAAAGTTAGGAGCATACATACTGTTCACTAAGCCCGTGGTAACAGCAAGCGTGTACTACACTTGGCTCATAGTCTACCTGGTATCGCTCCGGGGAGCACCAGACCCTCTCAAGCTCCTTCTCGAGTCGCTTGTCGTTATCCTCGGGATATCTCTCGGCAACGCTCTGAACAACTACATTGACAGAGACATAGATAGCATAATGAGAAGAACGAGGACTAGGAGACCTCTTGCTCGAGGAGACTTGACACTGAGCGAGGCTAGGAGGCTCTGCGTGGCTCTAGGCATAATCTCAGGAATCACGACTCTGATAGAGTCGCTCATCTTCAGAGATCCCGTCACTCCCGTGCTCTATGGTGTTGCATTATTAACGTACGTCTACCTATACACCGCACTTATGAAGAGAAGGACTTGGACGAGCATCCTTGTAGCAGCAATAGCTTACCTGTGCGTGCTACTTCATGCATGGTGGTGTGGTAGTGGAGTGATAGATCTTCCAGGAATAGTTATATCCCTTGTAGGATACAGCTGGGTGCTACTACACTTGTGGACAATTGCTCTACACTGGGCCGAGGACTATGCTCTAGCAGATGTGCCAACAATCTCAGTCAGGTACTGGAGAAAGCCTGCAGTACCAGCAATTGCGTTGATGCTAGCAGCAACCATGACGTGCATACTTGCTGTTCTTCCTCCGTTCTTTGGAGTAGTAAGCAGGTACTACATCTATGCCGCACTTATGGTGCTGATATCTGAGGTCTTGCTAGTGGCTAGAATACTCAGGATTGACTGGAGGACAAACAAGAAGATAACATACATATGCTACAAGCTGACATACCCAACACTGGCACTTCTAGTGACTGTTCTACTGATATTCAAGATAGTGTAAGACTGACCAGCACGCAGTACAACGTAAGACTTTACATATCCAATAAACCTAGAACTTATCTGTGGTAGTAGGATCATACGTTAAGTCTAGACTAACACTGCTAAGATTTCGACTGAGCGAGAGGCTATATAGGAGAGTAAGAAAGACCATAGAAGATGCCAGAAACGCAACAATACAGAAAATAAGAGTAATCATACCGAGACTCGAAGAAGTTAGAAAGAAGGTATACGAGGACTTAGAGAACGTCTCTGAGAACCTGAAACTTGGTCTTGCCAGGGTAGGAATAGACGAGGTAGGCAAGCTAGCAGAGCTTGTCCCAGAGACTGTTCAGGTAGAGTACGAGGTCAAGGAGTATGAAGGCATAAAGTTCCAGAGCATAAAGTTCACAGGAATAACCTCACCCAACTACAGCCTCACGAACATACCACCAGAGTTCGACTATGCAATAAATCTGCTCTACAAATCGCTAGATAGACTACTAGAGCTACTTAATCTTGAAAACATATTCTACATGTTGCTTGCGAAGGCAAAAGAGTATCAGAGAATGATAAACGCGATAGACTACGTAATACTACCAAGACTGGAGGACGCAATAAAGAAGCTGAAGCTAGCACTCGAGGAGGAAGAAAGAGAGGACTTCGTGAGAAGAAAGGTCATACTGACAATACTAGGAGGTGCCTAGAAGGCAGTAGTAATAGTAAAATACTCAGAGAAATTTTGAGAGACACGTTATGAGCTCCTCAACAAGTCTAAGACAAATGGTGGAGGAGAAAATGAAAGAGTTAGTATCGAAGTATCTAAGTGAGATAGAGAAAGAGATCTCAAGATATCACTCAGAGCTTCTAAATAGTATAAACAGAATTAAGGAAGAGATCAGGTAAAGCAGACTGTAATAAATATATAGCGACTATCTTCGTAGGTATCTCTGTATCTTTCAGAATAACTTAACACTGTTTTTATTGTTGCCATTTCTGGGGTAAATAAGGTAAGTACTGTATCCTTTTTCTCCTTTAGAGGGGATGAAGTGCTGTCTTACTTACTGTTTAGAATCCTAGCGTCTTTAATGCCTCCTCAACTATCTTATCAAAGTTTGACTCAAGCCTAGTCTTGAAGTCTCTGACCTTTGACTCTAGCTCCTGCTTATACTTTGATACCTCCTCCTGGATAGTCTTCTCAAGCTCCTGTCTGTACTTCTGCGTTATCTCATTTATGAAGGACTCAAGCTGCTTCTGTATCTCTACCTTTGCTGACTCGACCTTCTTCATTATGTCTTCCTCTGCCTTTGACTTTAGCCTGTATATCTCGTCGACTTTCTGGTCTATTTTCCTCATTAGCTCATATACGCTCTCTAATGTAGGTGTTGCTGACGCCATGTGACACCTAGTTTCTAGGGACTAAATAAGCATTAATTATCCTCTGAAAGAACTTCTTAATGATACCATTAACTGAGTTACTAACTGGTGACAAGCCTAGATCCGTAAGAGCAAAGTTGTCGGAGTCTAAGGGTCGAGGCCTTTCTTCACCCAGTGTTGCTGTGATCAACCTGACTCTTCGATGTACACTCAGATGCGTGTACTGTTACTCTAGTGCTGGAAGTCTCAAAGATCTGAGGTGCGACATAGCGAGGGCATTTTTGAGCGAGTTCTCACAGTCTGGAGGTAGGGTAGTCATACTTAGCGGTGGAGAACCAACATTATACCCAGATGTGGTCAATGTTGTCAACGAGTGTGCTAAGCTGGGACTAGTCCCGACCTTAAGTAGCTGTGGCATGTGTAGTCTCGAGGTCCTGCGTAGACTTGTAGAGTATGGCGTGAAGTATGTTGGTGTAAGTGTTGATACTGGAATACCATTTCTGGAGTCTAAGATTAGGAGGGGATCAGACATTGAGAAGATAGTTGATACCATAAGAGAGCTTAGAAGACTTGGAGTGGACGTTGGAGTTAGAACAACATTGACCGTAGCAAGTCTACCTGTGTTAGAGAGACTTCTTAAGCTGTGTAGCAGGCTTGATGTATACAGACTCTGTATCTACTTTCTTGTGCCTTCAGGTAGGGCTAGAGAGCTGTCTACGTTAAGCGTTGATGGAGAGCTTGCTGTTAGAGCTATGTTATATCTGTTCAAGGTTGTTAGAAGACATCCTTTGATCGATGTTCTACTAGTAACTAATCCATCTGCCTTCCTACTAGCTTGTCTATACTCATCAAGCAGCAAGGAGGAGTTCCTGAAGCTTGCAGAGAGCTACTCTGCGAGATGTAGATGTAATGCGGCACGTGGAATTGTGTCCTTGAATGTGAGAGGCGAATTGTTGCCATGTCAGTTTTCTCCTCCTGAATTTTCCTGTGGGTTCATACTTAGTACTGACTTGAGGACGGCGCTAAAGACTGGAAAAGAGATTGTGGAGAGGTATAGATGTAGAGCATGCGAGCTTGCTGATCTCTGCTATGGTTGTCCAGTCAGGCTATATGTTCACAGTGTAGATGCGGATCCTCTCTGTGTAGTGAGGCCACTTACTAGGTTTCAGGGAGCTTTGATAGATGACTGGAAGATCAGCTTGATAAAGAGAATGCTTAGAGGTACTCAATATCGTGCCTAACAGTTCCGAGTAGGTCCCTGACACTATATATGACGTCTATGTAGTGACTGCGGTAGTGTCTGTACAGGTTCCGAACAAAGTCATCTATTAGATCTCTCGACACCGCATGAACAACCATGTAGCACCCACGTCCATAATCAGT
>JALWFJ010000068.1 GCA_027036495.1 Thermoproteales archaeon | reverse complement strand
GTTTTGGCGCCGGGGGTGGGATTTGAACCCACGCCCCCTGTACGGGGACGGGCTTAGCAGGCCCGCGCCTTGGACCAGGCTCGGCCACCCCGGCTTACCTCAGTGAGGGATCACTCATAGGTCTTCGCGATAACTTATAAGCCTTTTTCATCCAGGGACAACGAACCTGTAGGTGATGTGCTCACCTGCTGTTGAGGATCTCCTCACTATTCTTATGATGTCTCCAGGCTTAGCCTTTATTGCTCTGACGAGAGGATCACTTGACCTTATCCAGGGTAGCTGCCAGGGAGCAGCATTAAGCTGTCTGAGTATCCTCTTTGCTTCCTCTCTAGGCACGATCTCTGCTCTCGGAACAAGCTCATGCTGTATTACTTTCTCCAGAAGTATCTCCTCCTTCCTCTTTCCTCTGCTCGAGGACTTAGTCTTGGAGGAGGACTTCTTGGTAGACTTAGACATGACTGTTCTATCTTTTTCGAGAACCCTTTTAGACTCTGCCTCTCAGCTAACTGGGAATGAACCCATTTGATGAACTTGTACGTGAGGTCAGACAGTTTCTACAGAGAGTAGGCGAGATGATAAATAGAGACTTGACCTCCCTACCTGTATCGAAAGCTCAGCCTCGCTTTGGGTACTTGGCTGTTCCTCTCCATAGCGTCATGAGAGAGGTAACGAACATAGACTCGATACTTGAGGACGTAGCTGAGAGGTTTGAGTTCAAGTATCTACAGAGACCAAGACTAGTCAGCGGATTCCTGAACTTTGACGTGAATCCTAGAGAGTACAGCAAGCTTGTGATTGATGCAGCACTCAGTCTGAGAGAAAGGTATGGCTACTCGGACAAGTGTCCACGTGGCAAGTTTCTCATTGAGCATACAAGTGCGAACCCTCTGCATCCTCTACATATTGGACATGCAAGAAATGCCGTGCTTGGAGACACGTTGGCTAGACTGCTGAGGTTCTGTGGGTGTGAGGTTAGGACTCACTTCTACCTCAATGACTGTGGTGATCAGGTCTCATACGCTGTGCTGGGATTCGACCTTGTTCGAGACGTGGCGTACAGGCGCATCAGGGAGGGAAGAAAGCCGGACCATGTTGTTGGACTGATATATGCTGTTACGTGTACTGTGGCGGAGATAAAGAGGCTGAACAGAGAGATAAAGAGCTTAGAGAAAGTTAATCCGGAGAGAGCTAATGAGCTGAGGGGAGAGCTTGATAGCCTAGTTGCAGCCGTGAATAGATTGAGAGAGCAGGATCCGGAGCTTGTGGATATGCTGGTCAGGGCTCTCGGACCTGTAGATGATCTAGATCTAGAGGCTAAGAGGATAACGAGACTGTATGAGCAGGGGGATCTAGAGGTTGTGAAGAAGGTTAGAGAGGTAGTGAACCTGGTAGTTGAGGGGTTTAGACAGACTCTGACGAGGATGAGCATAGAGTTCGACTCCTGGGACTGGGAGAGCGAGGTCGCGGTCTACAGCGGAAAGGCTGTTGAGGTTGTTAGACAGCTTTTCAGACGTGTTCCCAACTTTGTAGAGACAGATGAGGGAGGTGCGATAGTGTTTAGAGCAGACAAGTATGCGGAGCTTCTTAATCTCTGGGACGAGCTTGGCCTACCTAGGTCACTTCCTAGAGCAGTCCTCCTCAGAAGGGATGGCACGACGCTTTACCTGACGCGAGATGTTGCTTATGCGCTGTGGTGCTTCGAGAAGTTTAACCCAGACAGGATAATCAGGGTCATAGCAGCTGAGCAGAGACATCCACAGGCACAGCTACGTGTTATACTTCACGCGCTTGGGTACCCTGACCTTGCTAGAAGAGTTGTTCACTATGCTTACGAGATGGTTGTTCTTCCAGGAGTAAAGATGAGTGGCAGGAGGGGGGAGTACGTAACCCTTGACGAGATTCTTGACGAGACTAAGCGAAGAGTCAGAGACCTCATAAGAGATAGGTTTAGCTCCCAGGAGGAGCTAGATAGGGTGTCTGAGGCAGTGGCTGTTGGAGCGGTGAGGTATGCCTTGGTGTCTGTGGGTCCGCTGAGGCCCATGACCTTTGACTGGAACAAGGTGATAAACCTGAGGCAGAACAGTGGCCCCTTCCTTCAGTACACGTACGTGAGGGCGAAGTCAATACTTGAGAAGGCTGGGGTTATCAGCGTCATGCACTATCAAGTTCCAGAAGAGCTAGCGCCAGAGGAGGTTGATCTAGTTAAGCTTATTGGAGAGGTACCTGAGGTTGTTGCTAAGGCAGCAAGCGACCTCAGGCCTGACTATCTTGCTGAGCACGCAAACAGGATTGCACTCACTTTCAACTCATTTTATGAGAAGTATCCTGTTATGCGTGCTGACGAGCCGTATAGGGGGTTCAGGCTTGCTCTTGTTGAGGCAGTCAAGATATGTCTATCAAACATCATGGGCATACTAGGTGTACCGACGCTAGAGAGGATGTAGCCATGGTGTATAAGTGTAAGGTAACTAAGACCTACTACAGGGTTAGGAGAGGACTCAAGGTTTACAGGTATGTTAAGCTCATTGTGAATCTGCCACTTGATGAGAAGCTTCTAAATGTTGACTATGTCTATGTGCTCACTCCAGACGAGTATGAGAATCTCTGCAGAAATATGTGCAACGATAAGCAGATCTAGTTATTGCCGTCGGGGACTCTCTCCTCTAGCCTGAGTCTACGCATGATGTCAGAGATAGCTAGAAGACGCTCACTGAGCTGAGCAGTCACTGCTAGACTCTTCATAGAGTAGATAAGCATGAGCTCTAACTTCTTGCAGGATAGCGCTTCCTGAAGGTTCTTTACTAGGTACTGGAGAATTGACACGTAGTTCTCTAGTGGTAGGGGAGAGATTACCTCTGATGCTATGTCAAGATCGCTAAGCACCTCTACGAGTTTTATTAGGATTCTCTCAAGCTCTCTCAGTCTGGAGCTGTCTAGGCTAATCAAGCCTTATCACCCTCTTCTCTTGTGGCTAGGTCTAGCTGAGCTAGACAGTCTCTTACTCTTCTTCCTGGCTCGACTCTGAGGCGAATTATCCCTGCCTGATCTAGGTAGTACTCGGTGTTCTTGCAGTAGCTTGATGCGATTACGATGTTTGCGCCTATCCTGACCAGCCAGTAAGCTACTGCTAGACCCGCTCTAGGCACGTTTGAGAGAGTGTTCTGCACGACCCGTACATATACGGGATTTTTCTCTCTATCTACGTCGACTATCGTGAAGTAGTGCGCTCTTGCTAGATCTAGCAGATCTACCTCGTCTTCTAATCCTCTACTGCCTCGCGTGGCGAAGACTATCCTGACGTGGTCCTCTTCTGGAGGCTTTACGTGCTCTCTTATCGTGATGCCTATCGGTATAACTATCCAGGAAGGCCACCTCGGTCTCCTCACCTTGTTACTGGCTCCCAACATAGGCCGAGCTCTGTGGCATACCTATATGCCTCGTCTAGCTCCCTCTTGCTTGGTCTTCTAGCAATCTCTGGCCATCTGTGTGGATACCTGACAACCAGCCACTCAGGTCTGTACTGATCCATCACGTTTACTAGAGCCTTGTCTCTGTAGTTCTCCGCTATCCACTTCAGGACGGGCTTCGTGCAGCACTCAACGTGGCCTGGAAGCACTAGGTGACGTATTATGCAGTCCTCTTCTCGCTCAGCAAGGATCTTCATGTTCCTCGTTATGACCTCCCAGTACCTCTTGGCTATCGAGTACCTCTCGGCGCATTGATCGTTGCCGTACTTCATGTCTGGTAGCCATATGTCCATGACGTGTAGAAGTAGCTTCATGCCCTCTAAGGTGAGGTACATGTTGCTGTTCCACAGCTGTGGAACATTAACCTGCCACTCGGCTAGATATCTGAGAGACTCAAGTATCGCGTGGATCGCAGGTGTTGGGTCACCACCAACCCAGTTTATGTTGCGTGCACCTGTCTCTCTCAGGTGTTTCTGTATTATTGCAAGCTGCTTTGGAGTGACCTCATCCCCGTTTTCAGGAAACTGCGATATGTCCCAGTTCTGACAGTAGACGCATCTGAAGGTGCACCCAGTGAAGAATATTGTGCCAGATGGAACTAGTGGTGCCTCCTCACCTAGATGGTGACCATACGTCCCAACTCGAGGAGTTGCAGTAGTCAGACACGCACCTCTCCTCTCATACCTGTTGACGCGACATCTCCTCTCACAGAAGTGGCATGACTGTACTATTCTTCTTGCAAGAACTATCTTGACGTCGAGCAAGCTACACGAAGGCAGCCTCCCTCTAGTCCACTCATGAAGAACATGCTTGCTGGGAACTCTGCTCTTCACGTCTAGCCATATCTTGTCAAGCTCCTCAGAGTACTTATCGTGGATGCTCCACAGCTCGTTGAGACTCATGTTCCACAGCTCGTCAATCTTTGCTGGAACCTCTATCCTCGCACATATGTTATACTTGGCTGGTGCATTATCCAGCATGACGTTGTAGTACCACCACAGTCTCTGGACAAGCTCCTTGTTTCTCCACACCTCGACCGCGTCTGGCCTTATGAGCTCCCACTCTCGCATTATCAAGATCTTACTTCTCGTACATGACCTTTATACTACTTTATACTCTAGATGCCACGCCACGTTAAGTCAGCATCGTCGAGTCACTTTGCTTGCTGCGTCACGAGGAGGCTTGCCTTGTTGACAATACGCTTTAGTACGGTAGTGCTTGATAGAGTACTGAGAAGACCAGTATGACGCTGCTAGACGACCTGGATAAGAGGCTGATAGAGATTCTGCAGAGGAATGCTAGGATAAAGATCACGGAGCTTGCAGACCTGACAGAGAGGCCTCGAACAACTATCATGAGCAGGCTCGAGAAGCTTGAGCGCGAGGGACTCATACTGGGGTATAAGGCGGTGATAAACTTGCAGAAGCTTGGATATAACGTGCTTGCGTTTGTCCTGATTAGTGCGAGGAGAATTGCGCCAGTCTCTGGAAAGTCGAGTCAGGAGCTCCTCATAGAGAAGATAGTCAGGGACACTGACTCGAACCCGGAGCTACCATGGGTCGAGGAGGCACACATAGTGACTGGTAGCTACGACATTGTTCTCAAGGTATGGGCGAGAGACATGAGACAGCTTAGCGACTTCTTGATAAAGTACTTGCCGACGCATCCAGAGGTTGCGAAGACCGAGACGCTGCTAGTACTAGAGAGGGTTGCGGATTTTCACGTGAGGTACCTACCTGTAACAAAAATTTAATTATGAATTTATCATCCTAGCAGAAGATTCATGGGAGTATATGAGACTTCGGGTGTGAACGAGGTAAGAGACCTAGTTGCGGCTGCTGTCTCGCTTCTTGTGACTTTTCTTCTTGCATACATCACAGAGATAATGTACTACCCCGTCACGGCAGCTGGAATAATAGTGGGAGTACTTGCTGGCTTCATACTACACGAGCTTGGACACAGATTTGCTGCACGAGCCTTAGGGTATCAAGCGTTCTTTAAGGCTTGGAAGCTCGGGATTGTGCTCTCGATAGCCTCTGGTCTTCTGGCTGGGCTGTTCTCGCTCATGGGGCTGCCGATACTTCCGGTTATTGCTGCTCCTGGAGCAGTCTATGTTGTTCCTAGGACGTTGACGCACATTCTCTACACGAGGAGGGATGAGCTCTTCATATCGAGCTCTGGCCCACTGATGAACATACTGATAACGGTGATTAGTCTAGCAGTGACGCTTCTAGCTACTGGAGGCGTCAGGTATGTTGGAATACTGGTCTCGAGAGTTAATGCGTGGCTAGCGTTGTTTAACCTTCTTCCGATACCTCCTCTTGATGGCTTCAAGGTTGCTAGATCTAGCGTCTTGGCGTGGATAATTCTTGCAGTCACTGCCTTCGGGCTACTAGTAATAAGCATGTACATGTAGTGTGCTGGGTCTGTCTGCAGCTACTAAGTTTAAAATCATGTTCTTAATCAATCTAGGTCTGAGCTGTGATGAGCAGCCAGCCTACATTAATTGATTTGTCAAAGATTACTAGCCCAGCCGAGCTCAGGAGAATAATGCATGACCTTGCGAGAGAGGGAAAGAGAATTGATGGTAGAGCACCAGACCAGATGAGGCCTATACGCATGGAGGTAGGAATTCTCAGTAATGCTGATGGTAGTGCTCTAGTTACATATGGCGACACCGTTGCGATAGCCGCAGTCTATGGTCCAAGAGAGGTTCACCCAAGACATCTTGCCCTTCCAGACAGAGCTATACTCAGAGTGAGGTATCACATGACTCCCTTCAGCACCCCTGATGAGCGTAAACGTCCGGAGCCAACTAGGAGAGAGATAGAGATCTCTAAGGTCATTAGACAGGCACTTGAGCCAGTAGTTCTGCTAGAGCAGTTTCCAAGAACGACAATAGACGTCTTCATCGAGATACTTCAGGCAGACGGCTCTACGAGAGTAGCGTCAATAACTGCTGCATCTCTTGCACTTGCTGATGCTGGGATTCCCATGAAGGATCTTGTCCTCGGCGTGTCTGTTGGCAAGATAGGGGACCTCATCATAGTGGATCTAAATCGCTACGAGGACGCTTACGGGGATGGAGACATGCCCATAGCGATAATGTACAACAAGGGATTAGTAACGCTGCTGCAGGCAGATGGACAGTGGAGCCCGGAGGAGATAATGAGAGGGGTAGAGCTAGCATACAAGGCTGCAGAGAGCATATACAGAGCTGCGAGAGACGTAATAAAGTCTAAGTACGTGGAGGCAGCAAAGACCACGCAGTGAGACACCTACCCTTAAAAGAAAGCTTAATACCGTGACCCTTGTAGACCCGTGCAAGATCCCTCATGTACTCTGTCAGCATAACGACACAGCCTGAGATCCTTCCACAGCTGAGACGTGAGTCCCTAAGGAGAATAATTGAGCAGGGAGTAAGAAGTGATGGTAGAGGCAAGTTTGACTACAGGAAAATAGCAATACACGTGGGCTCGGTAAGGACTGCGGATGGAAGCGCAATAGTACATCTAGGCAACACGAAGGTCATAGCTGGAGTCAAGGTTGGTATTGGTGTACCATTTCCAGACACACCAGATGAGGGAGCACTGATAGTGAACCTAGAGATGCCGCCTATTGCTGCACCAACGATAGAGCCAGGACCGCCAGACGAGAATGCCATAGAGATAGCACGTGTAGTTGACAGAACAATAAGACACAGCGGGTTTATTGACTTCAAGAGTCTCTGTATAGTTCCTGGAAAACATGTATACATGCTGTGGGTCGACGTGTACGTACTAAATCATGATGGCAACCTGTATGATGCAGCTTGCATTGCAGCAACAGCAGCACTAGCCTCAACGACGCTGCCTAGAGCAGTGATTGAGCAGGACCAGGTGAGACTAGCCAGAGAAGAGAGAGCTCCCTTGAAGGTGAATGTTGACGCGTTACCGCTAACCATAACCTTTGCGAAAGTTGGAAACACGATACTTGTTGACCCAACGCTAGAAGAGGAGAATGTGTGCGACAGTAAGATAACTGTAGGAGTCGCAAAAGATAAGATCGTCGCTATACAGAAGACAGATGGAGCATTAACAAGAGACAATATTGGGCAAATGATCCCCAAGGCAGTAGAGCTCTACAGGAGCCTAAGAGAGATTGTCATAAATGCGTTACAGAGCCCACACAGGGAGCTCATAATCTAGAAAACTAGATTGAGGTTCTGATTAAGGTGGGTCAACTTCTCGACTGTTCCAGGATCTAGAACCCAAACCCTGACATATCCGGAACCTCGCTGACGGAGGCCTTCTCCGCAACTAGCTTGTCCTGAAGTTCGATAAGGAACCTAGCCTTGACTGGGTACTCTACATCACTATCAGTCTCTGCTACTGGACTTAGACCTACCTCGAAGCATGCATATGCCCTTCCAACAGTCTCTCCATTCTTCAGAAATGGTAGCTCGAACTCCACCGTAATGAGGTTGTCCCTTCTGTTAACGTTCCACCTCTTTTCTCCCAGCTCTACCCCATAGTCTGCAGCTGTATTCTTCACGAGCTGCATGAAGTTAACACCATCCTCGCTTAGTGCCATTGATATCCCGACTTCTCGAGGCCACCTCTCAAGTTTTCTCAGTCTAGCATCCTCTGGAGTCTTCTTGCTCACTCTTATCGTCGTCTCAAGTTGTCTCTCATAGAGCTTGACGTACTGGCTTGACATCTTGAGCCTTAGTCTCGACTAGTTCTGGTTAATAAATGTGGTCACGGAGTCCACCACTCAAAGGCTATGTACTCCATCCTGTTGTTTGTGCTGTTCCACGTAGCTAAGACGAACCTCTTGTTCACTGTGTGTGAAAGTCTTGCTGCGCGTGTAATGTCTAGCGCAGATATGTCTCTGTCGGGCTCGATAAAGTGAACAAGTAGTGGGGCATGGTCTATTCCTGGTCCTCTCTCATATACTGCGAAGAGTGAGCCAAACTTGAGTCCGCTCTTGACAACGTAGCCTTTCTCTCTAAACGTCCTGTATATCTCATATATCTTGTCGAAGTTTCTTATCTGTCTTCTCCCTATCTCTCTCAGTTCCTCAACACTTAGCTCTCTCCCATCAACTGTGTAGACCTTGAGTATCTTCTTCTCAGCTAGGTATAGAGCCTCAAGTATTGATAGGTGAAGTGGAGCCTCTATCTTGTCGACCTCCTCTATCTTAACCTTCTCGTGTCCGACAAAGCGTCCATAGAATCCAGACTTGTATAGTCTTCTTCCGAGCTCTATGTCTGGAACTATCACTGATCCTCCAACGAGGAGGGCCTTAATTGGCTCTCTCCTGAGCTCCGTGGACATACGGTGACTTTCTGAATAGCCTAGATCTGAGCCGCGCCTCTATAGGCTCTGACTGTGACCATGGTGTTGTCAGCAACTCCAAGTCTCCTCATCTCCTCCTCGTTACACCAGATCTCGTTCCTTGGAACTGACGGATCTTGAATTACCGTGAACACGTACTTTCTCTCGCGTGATCCTCCGCCTACCACAACTATCTCCACCTTGTCCTTGATGTCTAGCTCCTTTGCAAGCTCTGGGTTTATCTTGGCTTTACCCTCGTCGACGTCCTTTCTTCTTCTGACACGTATCCTTCTCTCCTTTCGGTCTCTCCTCTCCTCCTTCGTGAAAGCTTCAGGTTTCAGGAAAGGCGGCACTATCAGCTTGGGCTTTGGCTCACCACCGCTCTGACTCTGGTGCTGCTCTGGTCTCTCGCTCATGTTAGTTCACGTAGTATCCTAAGGCGAGGACTATTTAAACTACCTTACCGTCTCTCAATTATCTCGAAGCCTCTCTCAAGCCCAATCTCTCTCAGACTACGTCTCTCCTCCACTACCTCTCTAAGTATCGGATAGACCTCGTTCACTGGTACTCGTATCTGAAGCCTCGTATCTCTGTCACGCATGGTCACGGTGTTATTCTCTGGGGTCTTCTCGTCCACTGTTATTGCGACGGGGATCCCGATCTCGTCGCACTTTGAGTATCTGGCTCCAATGCTCCCGTCAGCATCGTATATGACTCTTATGCCTCTCCTGGCAAGATCTCTATATATGCTTAGACCTATGTCTGTGAGCGGACTCTTCTTGACTATTGGCAAGACTGCTGCCTTTATAGGAGCGATGTCTGGTGGAAGCCTGAGCAGTATCCTGTCACTGTCTACTAGGTGAAACGCGTACTCTAGGGTCACGTACACTATTCTGTCGACTCCAAAGGATGGCTCAACCACGTGGGGTATAAACTTCTCCTGTGTTATCTTCCGTATGCTTCTCCTTATGTAGACCATGTCTGGCCTTATCTCCACGTCGTCTATGCGTATGCTCTCTCCTGCAGCAAGTCTCTGTATGTCCTCTTTAGAGAGGGCACCCACAATTCTCATGACCTCAGGTGCTCTCTCACCATACAGTTCCTTTATCCTCTGGGGGTTAGGGTAGACTCTAACCTCCTCTACCTCAACTGGCCTCTCTAGTCTGCGTGTTGCTGAGAGATCATATCCACTGTACCTGGCGTGTCTTGACAGGTCATAGTCTGTTCTGTAGGCTAGACCGCTGACCTCGATCCAGCCGAACCTCTCGCTCCACACCATCTGGTCAAAGGCACATGATGCGTAGTGTGCTCTCTCTTCTGGGAGCTTTGCTAGAAAGAACTGCTTATCGAGAGGGACTCCAAGCTCGTTCATGTACACCGTTGCTAACGCCATGAAGAACGCCATCCACTCATTGATTACTATCTTCTTCTCGACAAGTTCTTGAGGAGTGTACTCGTAGGCTCTAGGCTCTCTACCTTCTCTCACTGCCTTAGCAACCTCGTCTTCTGGAGCTACTCTGATTCTCACGTCTCGCACCTCGTCAAGATATGGACAAGCTGGGTCTGCAGGGTCGAAGAGGAGCTCAATCTCCATCTGCGAGAACTCTCTCAGTCTTATTAGTCCCTGTCTTGGAGAGATCTCGTTTCGTCCAACCTTGCCTATCTGCGCAATCCCAAGTGGAAGCTTTCTTCCAGCAAGCTCAAACACTCTTGGAAACGACACAAACATGCCCTGCGCAGTCTCAGGCCTTATGTACCCAACGTTGTTGCTGTAGGGACCTATCGTCGTCTTGAACAGGAGGTTAAACTTGTATACCTGACTGAGCTCTCCCCCGCAGGCAGGACACTTCACGTTGTGCTCCCTTATGAGTCTCTCAAGATCAGTCTCAGTGAGACCCTCAGTCCTGACCTTGACTCCGCGTCTCCTCAGCTCCTCCTCAACCAGGTGGTCAGCTCGATACTTTCTTCCACACCTAGTACACTCAACGACGTAGTCTGTGAAGTGTTCTAGATGCCCACTTGCCTTAAACACGATCTCCGGCATTATTATCGGAGTATCTACCTCGTAGATGATGTCCTGGTACGGATATATGAAGACCTTACGCCACTTCTCAACAATGTTTCTCTTAAGCTCAACTCCTAGGGGACCATAGTCGTAGAAGCCACCAACCTCGACCTTGCTTCTGTAGATCTCGAAGCTTGGCCAGAAGAAGCCTCTATTCACGGCAAACTCCATGAGCTTCTCCGTCCTCCTCTGCATTATTAGCACGGATCTCAGCACATGATCTTATTTAGGTTCTCACCTCCCAAGCAGTGACTCGTCCTAGTACAAGTCCTCATCCACGTACTAGAGGTCATGATGCGTGTATACTGCTTGCTCTCTTCCTGACAACTTGGCGAGATAAGTAATATCTATGCACTGCGTCACAGCACTCAGACATGTCTCTAGAAAGCGTCAATAGGAAGAGAGAGATAGAGGACTTGGAGTTCTACCTTGAGAAGCCCATCTACACGCTACTTGGGGCCAGCGTAGGCCCAGAAGAGAAGAAGGTGAACGTCATTGGAGTACCTCTTGAGGACACCGTCAGCTTCAGACCTGGCACACGTTTTGCCCCAGACGTGCTGAGAAGCGTATCCAGGTTCGTTGAGTACTCCTCAAGCAGCGACTCGGTACTGAGCTTCAGTCTACTTGTTGACTGCGGAAATGTTACTCTTCTTCAGGGAGCAGTTAGCCGTAACCTTGACAGAATAAGGAGAGTAGGCTCAGTACTTCTGAGAGTCTGTAGAGGTCTCCTAGTCGTAGGGGGTGAGCATACTCTGACTCTTGCACTGGCAGACGTTCTTGCTGAGAGAGGCAATGTGCTGCTTGTAGTGTTTGACTCTCATCTAGATCTAAAGGATGAGTGGCCTCCTGGACAAGAAGTCAGTCACGCAACTTTTCTCAGAAGATTACTTGAGAAGCGTCAGAACATCACAGTGCTTCATGTAGGATCACATGCCTTTGACGAGAAAGAGCTCAGGTTCCTAGAGGAGAACAAGTCTAGACTTGTTAGGATAGGCCCAGCAGAGGCTCATCCAGGTAGGCTGAGTAGACTTGTGCGAGATCTCTCTCGAGATGTTGAGCACGTCTACATAAGCATAGACGTAGATGTTCTTGATCCAGCACAGATGCCGGCAACATCAAATCCTGAAGGGGTCGGCTTGAGCTACAGAGATCTTACATGCTGTCTTCAACTAATTGCTCAGAGTCTGAACAACAAGATAAGGATCGTAGACATAGTCGAGTACAATCCACTACTTGACCAGGGATATACTTACGCTACAAGGATAATCAAACTCATGATCGATACCGTGACGACCATATGGCAGTATGCGTGATAGAGGGATCACCTTGCCTTTATTCTCTTAGCTGAGGGCGACCTGGTCTTAACTATGATCCTGTAACCACACTTTGGACACCTCACGCCCGGCGTGAGCTCCATGTCCTCCTTCGAGAAGAGTTTTCCACATCGAAGACACATGTACATCTTCCTACCCGGAGCTGAGTGAGTCATCGGGTAACGTCCTCGCATAGCTCATATAACACTTTCTATCTGTGCAAGCTTCTTGACTCGCTCAACGCCACCTATCTCGTCTATAAATGCCGAGACCTCGGAGTGAACAAGTTTGCGCCATCTATTGCTCCCCCTAGCCATCAACATCCTGATGAGAGTACCTGAGTACTCTTCCCTCTTGAAGAACGGTATACCCCTGTAGGGAATGTTTGCATACTCTAAGCAGAGCCGCGTTAGTAGATCATTTGTGTATACAACATCAAAATGTGGACACCAGTGTCTTAGATGTGCGGGCC
This sequence comes from Thermoproteales archaeon, assembly GCA_027036495.1. Classification (GTDB taxonomy): domain Archaea; phylum Thermoproteota; class Thermoprotei; order Thermoproteales; family Thermocladiaceae; genus JAADER01. The sequence continues at coordinate 18,199 of JALWFJ010000068.1, read as the reverse complement.
ACACTGTGTGCATGTCGCCAGTGTCAGGAACAACACAGATGTGCACACGCTCTAACAGGCCCTCCGTCTTGAGAACACGTGTGATCATCTCAATTCTCTCCCCCACGGTGAAGGGATTCCTGAAGGTTAACGCAACGTTCGCAGAACCTATAGCTACCACCAGCTCATCTACCTGAGTTAAGATCCACTTAACAGCCTCAAGATGACCTAGATGAAATGGCTGGAACCTGCCTATTATTAGTCCTCTCATGCTACTTGAAGGCATAATACTTCTAATAGAAATGTTACAGGTAGCATGACTCCGCCATCGCTTATGCGTAAGATGCTCCGAATAATGATTGACGAGGAGAGGTGCATTAACTGCAACATGTGTATCAAGGTCTGTCAGAAAGGTACTCTTCAGAGAATAGAGGGTAAAGAGAAACCCCAAGTAGTGAGAGGAGACCTATGCATGCTATGTCTATCCTGCATATTCTCATGCCCGACAGGTGCTATCAGAGTATTCTTCTCTAGAAGTTAGAGAGCAAGTAGTGAGAAGGGCAGACAGAGGTGCAAGGCTAGTCGGGATCTAGGCCTTAGAGTATCTGTATTCTAACTACCGGTGACCCTATCCTGAACGGCATGAACAGCACGCCACCAGCAATGAAGTGCTTTGTGAAGAGCTCATAGAAGTGCAATCTTAGGCTCTGGATGAACGCTACTAGACCCTCAAATATGATTACACAGATGTTTCCTAGGAGAGCCGCAACAAACCATGCAATGTCTGCAACGCTCATTGCCCCCAGCAACGCTGCTAATACTCCACATATTCCTCCTAGGAGTGCAAATGCGAAGAACCCTGCCGCGAAGCCGCGGCCGAACACTCTGAAGACCAGCAGCCCTATGAAGCCGCCTGCACCTAGCGCGATGAGGAATGCTATGCCGGCCATGATTGCTCCGCTCTTAGCTGCGGCTAGCGCTATCTGTGCTGAGCCCCAGGTTACGAGTGCTGTCAGTACTGCGTGAACTATAGCTATTATTCCAAGTCTCATGAAGGAGATCACGTTAGCGAATCCCCAAGTCATGACACACTCTGCAGCCTCAACTGCATAGACCATGAGTGGCTCGTGTGTGTGTACGTGCCTCATCTTATCTATGCCCATCCTCACTAGGAAGTAGATGAACAACACGAAGGTCAGCGTTATCCAGAAGGCTGCCTGAGGTGATAGCCACATTGATCCAAACGGTATCACGTGTATGCTGTCAGGCTTAGGTGCTACAGGTCCAACTGATGCAACCTTCTCAAGTGCCTTCTCACCATAGAGGCATACATAGCTTGTGGCTGATCCTAGTAGAGCATCAGTGAGCTTAGAGTAGAACAGTGCTAGACCCCACTCTGCCCACGGAATGTAGCCATGGTGCGCCTCTAGGTACAGCTCATGGCAGGTGCTCTTTGCTAGGACCCACAGTGGTATTAGTCCTGGCACAGCCAGTGCAAAGCTTGCAGCTATCATGAACAGGCCAAACGGCAGGTAGTACGAGACTGCGTCATAGGCATAGCCTAGCCTTATCCCGTTGATTGTCCTGTACAGTAGTGCTAGCCCCATCGTCAATATGCCAACATACATCGAGAGGCCTAGTGTGAGGTATATCGTCATTAGTGATGGGGCGAATGCCGCTGTTGCCGTGTTCACGTGCATTAAGTGTGCACCTGCTAGTCCCTTGACTAGCGCGTCTAGAGGAACTCCAAATACATCTCCTCCCTCAAGCACTGCAAATATCATGCTCCAGATGCCACACTGCAGGAATATCAGGCCCCACTCTGCGAACCTTCCGTTAAATATTGCCTGTAGCACCTTGTTGGGTCCCGAGTATCTCCATCTGTACAGTAGTAGTCCCAGTATGGCTATCATGAGGCCATGTCCAAGGTCTGGAAACATCCATCCATAGAAGAATGGGAACAGGAACCACGCAATGGGGACCGGGGATATCTCTCCGTATCTAGGTATGCCGTACCAGTAGACTATCTTCTTGAACACGTCAATTGGACGTGGATAGGTCTCGAGGGTGGGTGCTCTCTCCTTAGGAACGAGCGGCACATACATGTACTTGCTGAACTTTCTGACCTCTGCATGTACTGCAAGCTTTGTGAGTATGTTTGCCAGGACTCTCTCAAACTCTGAGGCATCTCTTGCCCTAAGCTGAGCAATCACCGTGACAGTGTCGGGACCAGCCTTGTCGAGATTCTCGACGCCATATGCTGAGACCTTGTTGAACTCGCGTATGAACGTGTTGAGCTCGTTCTCTAGCTCCCTGATTCTTGACTTGAGCTCCGAGTGTTCTCTTGATATCACGTTGAGTGCTGCTGATATGTTCTCGAGGTATGTGTGTGGTATCTCTACTGCTACTCCCTCCGTGACTAGGGTCTTGACGTCTAGCTCTGGTGGAGCCTCTAGCAATATTATGACGTAGGTATCTGAGCCTATCTGCTCTATCATGTGTGGAAGTCTTGACAGCACCTCTCTGTTGAGTCTACCTCTGGCTGCGACTAGCCTGACCTTTATGGTGACTGTCTCAAACTTCTCTATCTTCCTCTTGTGAAGCTCTGTTAGCACACGCTCAAGCGTCTCAACCTCCTCGAGCCTTCTCTTTGCCTCCTCAATGTTCTTCTTGAGCTCGCTCAGTCTAGCTCTGATCTCCTCTCCTTCAGGTACCACGGTGTCGGTGTACTGTCTCACTACCTGCGATATCGCATTTGCAGTCTCTATGACCGAGTATATTCTGTCTCTCACGCTGAGGAGGTACTTTCTCAGATCCTCGCTGAGCGACTCAACTCTTCTCTTGAGCTCGTCGACCCTGGTCTTTACGGCCTCGGGGGAGGCCTTCTCTCGTGGAAGCTCTACGGGTGTCTTGCCGAATACCCTGTATATGTTAAGGACCGTCTCTCTCTGCCACACGGGGTAGATCACTATGGCCACAGGCTTCTCGGTGTCGTACACTAGCACCTGAATGTTGTGTAGCTCCAAGGCCTTCCTGAAGTCAGCAACCTCTCCAGGCTCAAGGGGTATCAAGTCGGTTCTTATGTACTTCAGCTCCGGTATCTCGACTACGCCTACTCTCTGTAACAGTTCCAGATATCTGGACAGCACGTTAAGCTCGTTGCTGAGCTCTGTGAGAGTTGTCAGATACTGGCTGACTCTGGCCAGTATCTCCTTGCCCTCCTCATCTACGTATCTTATCATCTCGGCAAAGTTGGAGAACTTGAGCGTTATTGGAGACTCTGGAGGAGCAACATTGTACGATGACACGACCTTTGAGAGCTCTCTCGCAACCTCATCAACCCTTCTAAGTGCATCCGCGATGTCGGAGGGTATGTGGGGAGCAGGTATCTCAGGTGGTCTGGGAGGAAGCATCACGTAGCCTAGCTCTCCAAATTTGGCAATGAGGTCGAATGCGTAGCGTGAAGGCAGCGCAATTCTGTACTCAGCAATCTTCTCAAGTGGCACGTGTTGTGCCGCTCTATAACAGAATTTAAGGATTAAGCACAGGCTACCACAACGCTGATAAGCACTCTTACCGACACACTAGGCAATGAGCTTTGGACTAGGTGGCGGAGGCAGACATGGCTTCTACTTACTGGCGATGGGGTCAATGGCTCCGAAGACTCACGGAATGAGGGCAAAGCTTCTACCTAGAGAGAAGCTACGTGCAGTCGTGTATGCTGAGACTCTGGATGATGCGCTTGCAACGCTACGCGACTCAAGCTACAAGGCAGCTATCGAGAGGCTGAGCAAGGAGTCTCCTCCTGAAGAGGTTACCAAGGAGTTCAAGAGCCTCGTCGTTCAGGACCTGGTATCGCTCATGGCTGGATCACCGACGCCAGCAAGGATACTTCTCGCAGGTTATCTCCTCAAGTTCGAGATAGAGAACATCAAGATGATTGCTAGGGGACTCTACGAGGGCAAGGAGAGGAAGGACATCGAGAGAATACTCAACATGTATGTTGCCGAGATCATGGGAAGAAGATACGTGCTCACATACATCCTAGGAGCAAGAGACCTGGAGGATCTAGGCAACAAGCTCAGAGAGCTGTTTCACCCAGCAGCACCAATATTTGAGTCGATACTGAGGCTGGTCAAGGCTAAGCCGCAGCTAGCACTCTGCGCGATAGATACCCTGCTTGACAAGGTCTACCTGATGAGACTCTACAACTTAGTGACTACCAGACTCATAAGAGACAACAGTGGGTACGACGTGGTCAAGCAGCTGATAGACATGTACAATGCGTCACTCCTGCTGAGAGCAAAGATGTGGAACATACCGCATGACCTAGTCATGGACTTCGTCGTGCCTTATGGGGCTGTTGGAAAGGCGTTTCACAGGCTCTATGGAGAGCCTATAGTGAGAGTGGTTGAGGAGCTTGCCGAGAACCCCCTGATAAGAGTCATAACGAGCATAACTAGAGCAACAGAGCTAGACCAGATTGTGCCCAAGCTCTCAATAGCAATGTACAAAGCTGTACGAGTAATGGCGGAGAGCATCGCGTCAAGGTATGGAGCTGCGTCGCCAGGTGCTGCACTAGCAGTAGCATGTCTGAGAGACATGGAGGCTGAGCTTGTCTCGGCAGTCATAAGGAGCTTCATGGAGGGAGTCTCAAAGAACGTGATAAGGTCACACTTTGGATTAGCCCTCTAGCACCGGTGCTTCTACTCTGTCGCTATCTTGTCTAGAGGAGTTCTCTGTCTAAGACCAACAAGTATACTCACGTCCTGAATAAGCACCCTCTGTCTATAGAAGTCTATTACTATCCTGTAGATGGCTCTACAGTCTGTCCCAACCTCATCCAACATGTTTCTGAGGACAGCAAGAAGATAGGTCTTGCAGTACTCTGTCCCTGACGAGTCTCTGCTTATCACAACTTCTCTCAGAAGCGAGAACTCAACTATCCACTCCTGCCCAATCATTATGTCACCTACTTCACCTCCACTCTCGACAAACTCTCTGAGTGCATCTACTATTATCCTAGTCTCGTCTGGCACTATTTGCTCACTCTCTGGTATCTGAATCTCTATCGTGAAGCTTCTAGGTCCTATGTCAGGTATGTTTAGTGACTCTCTAAGCGTGACCATAGTCTGAGTAACGTGAGGGGTCAGAAATTGGTCTTTCACTGTAGGTTAGCTCTCTAATGTTTCTAGACTTCTCTATCAGAGCCAGGCCAGCCTTGATCCCCACCTCCTCGGGAGACTGTGAACTTCCCTCAATCTCTACCGAGATCACGTTTCTACCTTCAGGATCTGAGATCGCTGCATAGATTCTCAGCGTCTTGTCAATGCATGTTGCTACGCATCCAAGGGGAATGTGACAGCCTCCTCTTATCGTCTTTAACAGGGCTCTCTCACAGAGAGCTTCAGCTGTCGTCTCAGCGTGAGATATCGTCCTGAGCATCTTGAGCAGATCTGTGTCTTCTCCTCGACATACAACTGCTATTATTCCCTGACCAGGAGCTGGAGGAACCAGGTTTAGGGGAAGTCTGGCATAGTCTATACCTTCAAGTGTTACTCCAGCTCTTCTTAGACGTTCAATGCCGCACTCTGCGAGGACTATCGCGTCATATTTACCCTCTAGAAGCTTTCTAACTCGGGTATCTACGTTTCCTCTGATGGGCTCTATCCTCAAGTCTCGTCGTGCTCTAAGCAGGAAGGCTCTGCGTCTGAGACTCGATGTCCCGACAACGGAGCCTGGAGAGAGCGTCCATATGCTGGGGTTGCGTCCCTTTGGGACTACAAGCACGTCAAAGGGAGAGTCTCTAGGTAAGAAGCAAGCAAGCTCTAGTCTTGAATCAATTTCTGCTGGCAAGTCTTTGAGGCTGTGAACCGCGATGTCTGCCTCGTATCTGAGCACTGCAAGGTTTACCTCCTTCTCAAATATTCCCTTAACTCCTATGTTGTAGAGTGGCTTGTCCTGGACCTTGTCTCCCGTAGACTTAAAGGTCCTGATCTCGAACACTGTGTCAGGGTAGAACTTCCTGATCCACTCAATGGCCATTGTCGTCTGAATAAGTGAGAGCTTGCTTGGCCTGGTAGCAACAACTATCTTCCTAGGATACATCTTTGAGAGGTTCAGGTACCATGCACGTTTAAAACTAGCTTCAACGAGCTAAGTGAGGCGTGTATCGTTACTGGGTTACTAGCCACTTAGCTGGTGGATCGATACCAGAGGACGAGAGAGATTATGAGGATCTCAGAGAGCTAGGCTTTAAAGTCATAGTGTCGCTTGTCGAGGACTGGGAGTACGAGTACTATACTGGAATGAGCTGTGATCATGTCAAGAGACTAGTTGAGAGACTAGGCATGAAGCTCGTGAGGAAGCCAGTACCGGACGGACATGCGCCAGATGTAGAGAGCATGCTCGAGATCTGCAACCTCATTAAGGAGCTTGAAGCAAGGTGTTGCAAGGTTCTAGTTCACTGCGTAGGCGGTCTAGGAAGGACACCCACAGTTTTGGCAGCATACTTGATGTATTCTCGGCGCCTAGATCTGTACACCGCACTGAGAAGTTTACAGAGAGTTAATCCAGAGATGGAGCTCACGGAGACACAGTTTAATGCGCTAACACATCTCGAGAAGTTTCTTAGAGAGAGACGAGGCTCAGCTACGAGCTTGTAGCCATAGTACCTATTAGCCTCTCTGTACTACATCGCGACGTGAGCATAATAGATAAACTTGTCTCTCAGGTAGACTCTAGTAGTACTCTCAGTGAGCTCGTGGACTTGCTCTGTGACTTGATATCTATACCTACGGTTAATCCTCCAGGAGAGAACTACAGAGAGTTCTGCGAACATGTCCGTGATGTTCTGTCAAGCTGGGGGATAGAGAGTGAGCTTGTTAAGGTGCCGGAAGAGTATGTTGAGAGGTTTCTGCCTGAGTGTAGAGAGTACCCTAGATACATACTGAGGACAGGTATAGGTTCTGGAAGACCGATACTTCACCTCAATGGACACTACGATGTGGTTCCTCCAGGAAGCGGATGGCACGTAACCGAGCCATTCAAGCCGAGAGTAGTCAATGACCGCGTCTATGGCAGAGGAAGTGTAGACATGAAGGGAGGCATTGCTGTATGCTTGATGCTGCTTAAGCTTCTGAGAGAGGCTGAGTCGACGATTAGCGGCAGGGTGGAGTTAGTGCTTGTACCTGACGAGGAGACTGGTGGAGCAACTGGCACAGGTTACCTCGTGGATGTGCTTAAAGTGAGGCCAGACTACGTTATCGTTGCTGAGCCAAGCTCTTCAAGAAGAGTCCTTATAGGTAACAAGGGTGCTCTATGGCTTCTAGTCGAGGTGCATGGAAGACAGGCACATGGCGCTACGCCTTGGCTCGGTCTTAACGCCTTTGAGCTTGGGGTAAAGCTTGCTTCTCACGTGATGGATCCTCTCAAGAAACTTGCTGAGAGCAGAGTAAGCATGTACGAGTATGATGTTGAGGGAGGAGAGAGAGCAACAATAACATTTGGCGGAGATGTTAGGAGTGCCGGTAAGGTAAACATCGTTCCTGGATACTTTGCGTTCTCTGTAGATAGGAGAGTTATACCGGAGGAGAACCTTGAGCAGGTAGAGAGAGAAATAGTCGAGTTCATTGAGAATAAAGCTAGAGAGCTCAACATCAATGTCAGCATAAAGGTTCTTCAGAGAGCACCTCCAGCAACAGTGAGCCCAGAGAGCGAGCTTGTGAAGAAGCTCGATGATGCAGCACTTGAGGTTCTTGGCTCTAGACTACGTAAGGTTGTGTGTACAGGAGGTCTAGATACGCGATACTACCAGCTTGCTGGTATTCAAGCAGTGACGTATGGTCCAGGAGACGCAGCGTGTGCACACATGGCTGACGAGTTTGTTGAGATAAGCGAACTAAGAGACGTACTGAAGGTCTATCTAAAGGTCTGCGAGAAGCTTAACATAGTGCAGTAGCTGTGTCACTTCCAGAGAAATGAGCAGCACAAAGACCCTGAAAGACTTCTTCTTCTGCATGGAGAATGTGCTCAGAAACATTAACTATGTGCTGAGAAAGTTCAACATTAAGACCGAACCTAACCTGGAGGGAGTAACAACATCGATAAGGAACCTCATAGACCTCTTCAGAAGGGAAGAAAAAGCAAACAGAGGGCTACACAGGCTTGTTGACATGATACTAGACAAGTTCTCTACGATAGTCAAGGAATGTGAAAACATCGTGAACGAGGTAAGTGAGAGCGTCAAGAAGAACAGCCTACAAGACTACCTTCAGAGATTCCCCGATATTGAGAGAAGATGTGCATCCTGCGTGCGCGAGCTCTCCTCAGTTGATGTGCTGAGTCTCGAACTCGATGAGTGTAGAGAGATGAGGTGGTGGAAAGAGAGATACTCCAACATCAGAGAGATCGTGTACTACATTATCTGGCTCACGTACTACCTAGCTTGGCTCATCATTTATCTCCTCTATAGAGAGAGCACAAACATGAGCGAAGACGTTGCGAAGCTAGTAACCTCACGCTATGGAGCAATAATGCTAATACACAGAGCACTGTTAAGATAAAGTAAGCCTTTTAAAAAACCAGTATACAGTAAAACTAGACGCTGAGGTAAGCCGGGGTGGCCGAGCCTGGTCCAAGGCGCGGGACTTGAGATCCCGTCCCCGTACAGGGGGCGTGGGTTCAAATCCCACCCCCGGCGCCAAAACTCGCCGAGAACAATTTTAGTCCATCCCTAATTAGCACGTACTGAAGTATAGAAGAGAAGTGAGTGAAGATGTAGGTAATGAGGTAGAGGGTTAGGTGAGTTAGAGCTTGTTTACTGCTTTTCTGGTCCAAGTGTTGCTGTGAGGTGATAGTATATCTCTCTTGCAAATCTTGAGGGAGTGAAGTAGTAGCTTGTCCTTACAGCTCTCTTTCTCATTGCCACGATCTTTTCATGGTCCATGTTTAGTATCTGTATCACGTACTCTACAAGCTCGCGCTCGTTATCGAACAGGAAGCCATCCTTGCCATGTGTTACGAGCTCTGCAAGGCCGCTTGCTCTTGGTATTACTGGTATGACTCCCTGAGACATTGCCTCTACGGGAGCCATGCCAAAGTGTTCTCCGAGTCTAAGATGAACGTAGACCTTAGAGTCAGAGTAGTATCTTATCATATCCTCCTCGGAGAGGGCCTTTGTTATTACCTCAACGTCTCGGGTCTCTTCTGCCAGCTTGTATATCTCATTGTAGTAGTCCATGTATCTGACGTCAGGTATCCCTATGACTATCAGTCTAGAGTCAGGGACCTTTGGCTTAATGTAGTCTCGGAAGAGCTTTATCATTAGGTCAATTCTCTTGTGGGGAACAAATCTTCCAACTGTTATTATGGTATTGCTTCTCTTCTCGTTGACGTCTGGTTCATGCTCAAAGTAGTGCCAGCTTATTGCGGGGTATACTACGGAGGCATCGACCTGGTAGTGTCTGTAAAGTGCCTCGAGTGTGTAGTGCGAGTTTACGAATCTTATGTCTACGTACCTGTAGTAGTCGTTGTATATGTTTGGAAACCTGTAGAGCTCGAGGAACTTGAGAAGATTAGCCTCGGTTAGCTCCTCCTCAAATGGGTAGTGTATGTATATTGCCGTCCTGTATCCTGGCTTTATTGTCTTGAGAAGGAGCGCATGTACAGGTTCCTGTATCATTATCAGTGCAACGTCAGGTGTCTCCTGGTGAATTATCTCATCATAGGTTATTACTAGGTCAATTATCTTGCTTGTTATGGGACACTTGATGTCTAGCCCAGACTTCCTGAAGTAGACAAACTTTATTCTCTTGCTCTCGGGAAAGAGCTCCTCCTTTCTAGCTCTGGTAGCAACAACGAACTCGCATAGTGGACAGTACTCTGCAAGCTCGTACAGAAGTATTCTAGTGAGGTTCTCGCTGCCTCCAACAAGATCAAGGTGAGGATGTATCAGTAGTATCTTCACGAGCTAGATCTAGGCGTTGTCACGTATAAAGAGTACTCTCGCCTAGTCATAGACCTAGATGACTAGACGTGGACAGAGTGAGCTGATAGCCGTAACCTTGCTGGCACTGATAGTGGCAGTGTTAGGCTTCTTCGTGCTCTATCAAGTGCTCAAGGCGGGCTACATGATTAGGTACACGATGTCTACAGGTCAATGCGACTTCACGATCGTGTCTGCACCGTTCAACATAACGAATGATATAGCCACAATTAGGCCAGTAGTGTACATATCTGGTGCTCAGCCATGTAAGATAACAGAGATATTCGTACTAGCAGAGAACGAGACGCTGATTCTCAACCACACTAGTGTGAGCATAGTTCTCAAGCCAGGTACACTCTATGTTCTTCCAGGGATCGAGGTGAACGTCTCTAAGACAGGTGGTGTTGTGGTTGTTAGAGTTGTCTCTGCTAGTGGAGTTGTTAGGAACTTTATACTGAACCTAGGATAATCTCTCTCACCTTCCTGCTAAGCTTGTCCAGAAGTCTACACATGGTGTTTAGAGTTTCCCTCTCAATTTCTACTCCTCTCCTCAAGAGCTCTGCTCTAAGCTCGGATCCCGATGTGCTGAGCGGGTCGAGACTTAGTCCAGCAATTAGCGTTAATAACTCTGGTATCAGTGTGAGCTGAGTATTCTCCTGATTGGCTATCTCCTGAAGAAGCTTACCGGCAATGTATATCTTCAGCGCATATTCGTCAACTCTGAGCTCGTCCGAGAGCGACGAGAGAGGTCTTACCTTAAGCTCCTGAAGAAGGTGCTCAAAACCTCCATACTTGTCTCGAGCTCTCCTGTCTATGTACATTATCACCAGGTTTATGTACTTCGGGTACACTCTGAGCACGTCATCTAGGGACTCTGCAGTCTCGATAGCGCTTCTGTAGGCGATTGTTGCCATCTCCACCATGACGTCTTCAAGATATCTCTCCTCAACTAGCTTGCTAAACGCGTCTCCAGCCTCCTCATAGAGATGAGACTTACCCTCCATTATTGCCTTACAGAGCACGGCAAAAGCCTTGCAAGTTATCTCCTTGTACTCAACAAGCTTACGGTAGACCTCGCTTAAGCCCTCCCTCTCCTCCCTAATAGTGGTGAAGCACATCGTGTAGTACTTCTCAGCCTCCTCAACCTGTCCATGAGTGAAGTAGAAGTTTGCAAGAACCTCATGTGCGTCACACCTGCTCAACAGAGCATTAACTGAGGCCTCAGGTATAGTCCTACTTGCCTGCTTGAAGAGCACGCTTGTCTCAGCATAGATTCGCGATACAGTCTTGACGACTTTTTCCTCTTCTACATGATTGTTCTCTTCGTGAAGCTTAGCTGCCCTCTCCTTCAGTAGCTCCGCCTCTGACAACATGGCGAAAGCTCTCATCAGTAGTGAGCGCTCACTAAGTCCAGCCTCCTCGTAGAGCTTGCTTGCCTCAAGAAACCTCTCACGTGCCCTCTCATAGTTCCCGGATGCGTACAGGAGCGTAGCGATCTGCTCTGCGAGCTGGGCACGTAGACTCAGCGGAGCATTTACCTTACTGATATCTGTCAGATAGTCTACCTCTAGCGCAAAGTCGTCAAGCTCATTGTCTACTAAAAGTTGCAGAAGCTTCGTGAGCTCCTCCGAGCTCAAGTTTCTCAAAAGTCTCTCGTAAGCTGACCTAAACACTGTGCTGTAAGTCTTCAAGAGTTCTCTTATCAGAGACTCATCTACTCTCAGACTAAGCTCACAGTAATCATCTCTGCACGTAGATAAGTCCTTGAAGGCTGACTTGCTAGCTAGCTCTGGTGGAAGCTTGCCTTCTCTTAGCAGGGCAATTAGCAGAGCAGCAAGAGAGTTAGATATGCATTCAAGATCCCATCCACACCTCTCAGCTATCGCCACGGGATTGAACGTTAAGCTCACACTTTCTCTCCACGACCAATTCTCCTATAAACCTCTCTTATCCTGTTAATCTCGTCCTGTATAAGTCCAAGATGAAACTCTAGTTCAGGTATGTTGTACTTCTTGGCAACCTCCATGCCATATCTAAACAGACTCTCAGCCTCAGTAAGCTCCTTCTCACGCACAAGATTCCACAGCGAGTACACTATGCACTCTACCAGCTTCTCCCTGAACTCCAGCGCCTTAACCTCATTGCCTTGCTCGAGAGCAAGTCTGTACAGGTTCTCCCAGCGGTTACACTTTGGCATGCACTTCACCCTAGCTCACTTGGGCCTTTGCCTGTGCTTTAGATCTTTCTCTAGCAAGCTTAGCATATCTCCAACGTATGATTGCCTTTATCTTCCTGACAAGAGGGACCAGACTCCTCTCCAGGTTGTACTGCCTAGCCTCACCAAGTATGCTCCTCAGATCTTGCCAGACCTTCTTCAAGTCGTCGCTCCTCGCTCTCTGCTCAAGCTCTCTTAGTCTAACTATTAGCTCACTAGCCTTGGACAGAATGACCTCCTCATTTACTTCTCTCGTCTTAGCTTCTGCCTGTGACATCACGTGAGCTGAGGAGCACACACTTATAAGTCTTAGAAAGAGAGAGTAAAGGGTTGATGAGCTACGGATCTGGTGACTTGATGATCGGAAAGGGATTGCTGACCCCCACCCTGTATCTAACACCTCGTCAAGCGCTTTAGATCCTAGTAGTACTTCTTGAAGCCCAACAATGGTGCTACCTCTCTGAAACACCTCCTGCAAAGCATTAATCCGTACTTCCTTATTATAGCTTCATGGGTACCACATCGCTGACAGCGCATTGCACCTTTGCCAAACTTTCTCTGCTTTGGAGGCTTTATCTTCGACATTGAGAACACTCTCTTGATCAGTTAAATAAGACTTCCTCACTTGTAAGCTAACTCTCCATTAACGATCCTTGCACATCGGGAAAGTCTATGTTCAATCACTCTCTCTATGCTAACTATGTGTATCACATTGAATCCTCTCACGTAGAGGTAGTCTGCAAGTATCTTCCTGTGACATCTGAAGTACATTCTCTCGCTACACATGATTACTGAGGTTTTCTCTCGTGCAAGCTCCTCAAGTAGTACTAGATACCTCTTAACATCTAGTCTCGCTGTAATGTATGCAGCGTATGCTCTAAATCCCTCACTGCTGAAGCAACATGCATAGCTGCGGAGAGACTCTGGAACATCTATGCCAAACTTCCTGTACCCCCCTAGCTGAGGTATCCACACGTAGTCTATGCCCGCCTCCCTGAGAGCATCTTCTAGTACCTCTCTGCAGAAGTGCTTGTACTTGCTTGTTGGCCAGCGTCGTACGTCTATCACTCTCTCAATGTTGAACTTTCTAAGTATGTCTAGGAACTCCTCAAGAGATCTGTTAGAGTGTCCAACTGTGTAGACTACGGTTCTCATCTATATTCTCATGTTAGGTCTCCACAGGTACAGAAAACCTCGTACACTACAGTGTTCAGATCCTCGAAGCCTTCGCCAGTGACTACGCTGACCTTGATTAGTCGCTGCCTTCTCTCGAGCTTTCTTATCACGTTCAGTAGCTCTGCCACTAGGTCAAGTTGTCCTCGGTCACGTTCTATCAATCTCGCTATGTCGTCTGGAGATAAGTCAGTCTGTAGATACTTCTCTGCATCTGGGTTGAGGTCACACTTCGTGAGTACACTTACAAGGGGCATGTCAACGCGATATCTTATTGCAAGAGCCATTAGTTTCAGGAACACGGAGTCTCTGAGACTCTTGATGATGTCTGCGGGCATTAGGAAGAGAGCACAGGAGCGTCCAGAGAAGAGACGCATTATCTCTATGCAGGCATCGTGAAAGATCGTAAGCTCTAGCTGTCCTGGAGTATCTACAAGTATGTAGTCAGAGCTCGTGGAGACGTACTCTATGAACTTCCTTATGTCGTCCTCGTAGTCTTTAAGCATCTCTACGCTCTTTATGAGTGCCAGATTTGGTCCAATCTTGTATCTTCTCATTATGTCTCCAAGCGTGTAGTAAGTTCTAATGTCGAAATCTGGAGTGTATGGAAGCTCCTCAACTGCTGCGTCCAGGTTGATGTAAGCTACTTGAAAGCCTTGCCTCTCGAGGTACTGCCCAAATGCTGACGTAAGAGTGGTCTTTCCGCTACCTGCTGGACCGAGAATAAATACTACCCTCATTAGCTCCTCTATAGAACGCCCTGATGGGATATTTTAAACCCACTGAGTAAGAGAACTTTATAAGGCTACCTTTCTCGAGAGAAGAGCGAGAATGTCGTCAGAGACGCAGGAGTTTACCAGAGGACAGCAGCTAAGCAAGGAGAGCACTGTGTACTATGTAGCTGGAGTTCCAATAATAGAGGAGTGTCCACGCGATCTAAAGACGCTTGACGGAGAGCCAGTGAAGCTCTTCGGAAAGTGGTCCTACGAGGACGTCATCGTCCGTGATCCTGGACTCAGAAGATACATATGTTTGAAGCCTGTGCTCCTGCCTCACACGGAGGGAAAGTACCAGAAGAGAAGGTTCGGCAAGGCGAAGATACCGATAGTTGAGAGATTAATGAACCAGCTGATGAAGCCAGGAAGAAACTCAGGAAAGAAACACAAGGCCTACAATATCGTGAAGAGAGCCTTTGACATAATCTGGGTAAAGACGGGCAAGAACCCAATACAGGTGCTGGTAGATGCGATAGTCAATGCAGCACCAAGAGAAGAGATCACTAGAATAATATACGGTGGCATAGCATACCCAGTATCTGTGGACGTAGCACCACAGAGAAGAGTAGACCTAGCTATAAGATGGATCACGGAGGGAGCGAGACAGTGTGCATTCAACAACCCAAAACCAATAGAAGAGTGTCTAGCTGATGAGATAATAGCAGCCGCAAGCAATGACCCAAAAAGCTATGCGATAAGAAAGAGAGACGAAGTAGAGAGAATAGCAGCATCTGCAAGATAATATCGAGCCTTCGTGTTCTATAGAGACCTGCAGTTAAAGATAAGAGACCTATACAACGTAATCCTATCTAAGATACGTAGAGCAACACTAAAAGCAACAGGAGAGAAAACACAATCAAGACTACTTACAGTAATAGAGAAGATATTAAGAAAGATAGAGAGCCCCTACATAGAAGACAGACTATCAAGTATAATATCACTATCTAGAATATTAAGCACACCTAGCTTTCCCCTGAAAGCAACAATATCAACAAATCTAAACTACTCATATGTGCAACATATTTTTGAGTACATAATAGCTCTAGACTTTTTAGAACTAATATACTCAATACTTTACGAAGAAGCCCTTAGGAAATACCTGTACATAGAATTACTACTTGCAAACATCGGAACAGAGGAACTATATAGAATAGACAATACCCTAAGCAATATATGCACCCTTATCTCAGGAGTTATTGGCTTTAACTTTGAACTTAATCACAACATAGCACTACTCGAACTAATATTAGAAAACAAGTATTGTTGCGAAGATAAATCCTGCTATGACTACACGAGTACCAGAGAGAACAACATAGCAGTGACACTAAAAACTCTCTCAAAGACCTCCATCTTATCCATAGAATTCAAAGTAATAAACAACGTTGACGTATCGAGCATTGCGAGTATCATAAGGAGGAAGGGTGAGGCAAGACTTGGAATACTTCTATACGAGCTAGCTACTGACTAGACTTATCTTATCCACGACTTTAAAGGACGGATAAGCCATTAGGCTTACAATTCCAGCGTCTGTGTCTATTAGGACAAAACCTCTATTTTTCTCTGGTATGTACATACCTCTCGTTATAGGGCCGCAACCCCTAATCTTGCTCTCGCACGATACATGACCACAGTGTACTATCTTGTACTCTTTGTCTATGTATAGGAGATTTGTATGTCCAATAAACCAGAGAACATTCTCTGATAGTATTCCTCGTAGACCAGCAATCTTCTCCTTTCTTCTTGCTCTACGTGCAGCAGCAATGAGGATGTCCTCCTCTGGTCTTGGCCCAAACTCCTCAACTATAGCAATGTTTATCTGTGTATGTCCATGACTGAAGACACACATGTTACCTCTAATATTCATTACATGATATTCGCATATTCTAGAAATGTGGTATCTACTACCAAAGACTCTATGCAAAATCTTTGTGTGAAGCATCATTACTGGTTGATCTATGTCTCCAACAATATACACTATCTCTCTACATCCAGCTTTTGAAAATTTGTTAAAAATCTTGCGAAGATCTTTCTCTATACTCAACATGAACATATTAATATCTTTTCTAGGAACATCAAGGAAGTCTCCCAGGAGTATAAGCTTGTCTATTTCTCCGACTTCATATAGTATTCTCTCGAGGTCTTCCATGCTCGTTAGGGTCGGGTAATTGCAGTTAGCTAACACCAGGACCTTCATAGTCTCCCTATATCCTCATAAAAGATGTAGGAGAGGAATCTAGCGTAAAACAGAGGAGGTTAGAGGTAGATTCATGGGGTGGAGCCCCGGCCGGGATTTGAACCCGGGACCTGCCGATTACCAGTCGGCCGCTCTAACCGGGCTGAGCTACCGGGGCTCGCCCTTGCTTTGTCATGATATCGTGAGTAGTTTCTAGAATTTTAATTCTTTCTCTTGCTCTCGTGGCCTTATCCTGATAGGAATGTCGTTATGTTGACGAACCAGTGCACTCCTTTACCATAGATCCACTGTCCTATTATCTTCCATTCGCATCTTGTGTTGTTTCCTACTACTGCCATTATGTTGTAGACGTTTCCGATTCTGTCATTACTCTCGTCGAACATTATTGGTCCTGATAGTGATAGGTGTGGCAGTTTGTAGGTCTTGTTTCCGATTGTTATCTCGCCAGTCTCTGAGTATGCTTTTGCTACCTCTCTAAAGATCTTGTCCATGTAGTCTGGGTTAAAGCTTCCCTTCTCAACAATGGTCTTTATGTATGCTAGTGCCGTTAGCCAGACTGCATCGTAGCCTAGGACAGGATACGTTGGCGCCGTAATCGTCATTCCGCACATCTCTCTTGCTTCACTGAGGACCTTCTTTATCAGGTCTTGCCTAATCAGCGAGTTGTATATGGTCGATATCTGCTTAGTCCTTGTTGAGTATGGACAAACATTCGGCTTTACTAGTTTTGGATTTCCTGCTGTGCCATCTGTGCCAAACCATACATAGCTTAGCAGACTTGGATAGCTCTCGGCTGCTTGTTGTAGTATTATTGCAAGTTCTCCAAAGCTTACAGCAACTATGCCAACCCTGTTCTTTCCATACCTGTTTGCGAAACTCTTAACACAGTCAGAGAGTGTTGCTAGATATCCTGAGAAGTCTGTTGCTGTTGGCGGGTATGGAATTAACTTAGTCTCGATTCCGTAGCTTGATGAATACTTCCTTATTGCCTCAGCTAGACCCTTACCCCAAGTGTCTTGCCTATAAATTACACATACTGCCTTCATGCCTAGACTATGAAGTACTCCAGCAATTGCTCTTCCCTGGAAGCTATCTGGTGGTGGCATCCTGTAGGTATACTTTCTTGAGGCAAGTGTACCACCTGCAGCCTTTATCCTAAGTAGTGGTGATGTTGATGCTATTGAGACAGCAAAGTAGTGTCTGCTCTGTATGTAAGGTATGACTGAGCCAAAGGCTGCACTACACATATATCCAACAAATACCTTGACTCCTCTAGCCTCGAGCACCTCTGTAGCTTTTCTTGCAGCATCAGGGCTACACTTATCATCCTCAAAGATCAGCTTGATTCTGTACGGCAAGCCAACCTCATTAAGCCACTTATTAACCTCGGACGCAGCAATGCTCATCAAGCACTTACTAAATTGGGCTTCCTCGCTCAGCTCGCTAGTGAAAGGCAACGTGACTCCTATCAGTAGAGTCTTGACTGAGGGCTTTGTTGTTGCTGCTGCGTGAGTCTTTGGTTTCGTTGCTGTTACTGCCAGGTATGCGCCTATCGCTATGACTATTATTGCGATTATGACTCCAGCTATGATACCTGCTTTCTTACTTACCATAGTTAGTGCACATGTTTGTTGCGTTCTTCAGCATTACCTGCTAGTTGCTGTGTTAATGATGGTCTGCAGGAGTATTACCCGGTGATCAAGGATGCGTAGGTAACGCTTTTATATACATTGGTGTTGCTAGCTCATGCCATTTATTATACCTCCATCCTTGGTAATAGACTCCATAGTATTTGCAAACATTGTGACCTTGCTGAGCCTGGGTCTAACAATAACATACATGACTACCAGGGTTCCAAACTTTGCGCATGGATCGCT
>JALWFJ010000067.1 GCA_027036495.1 Thermoproteales archaeon | reverse complement strand
ATAAAGAGCAACTCTCTAAATATTGGTCGAAAACGTGACCCTCAAGGCTACTTTGTTGCAATAATGTCAAGGGAGGTCTACGAGAAGTTGAGAGATTTTGTAGACCAGCTAATGGTGACGAGCCAGGTAGTCATAGAACAAGCAGGGACGTTCTACATGATTAAGACGCGTTCCTGGAGCCTAATGGAGAGGATAGCGAATGTTGCTCGCCAGAGAGGCATTAACGTAGAGGAGCGTAGACTCTAGGGAGATTTCTGTCAGACTTCAGCATGGTCATCACTCTCCATAATGTCAGCGCTACAGACCGTCATCACCTTGCTGATCCAGCTTTACGAGCTACTAGTGACTCAAGCTTGGCTATGTAGTTTACCTTCTCGACCTCCTCAAACTGCTCATTGAGCCTTATCATGCCGAGCCTTATGTGGTGTATCTTTGCACTATCCACAAACTGTTTGCTTACAGTTACGACGATCTTCCCAGCATTGTAGTATATCTTTCTGATTTTTCCTAACGCAAGGAGAAAGTTATTCTCGTTCTCTAGCCCAACTAGTATTCCTCTCTCCCACCCATTAGGCAGCACTATTAGCTTTCCTCTACCTGGCATGTCTCTTATCTCAGGCTCACGTAGTGCCGAGTTCAGAGTCACGGCAACGAGGCAGCCTCCAATTATCTCACAGTGAATGATGTTAGAGCCTACTAGCTTCCTTATGTATCCTCTCAGTTCTCTAGGTATGTTGAAGCCACAGAAGAGTGGAAAGTTTACTATAGGGGTCTTTCTCAGGTCAAGTGTCAGGTCTCTCGGTGGGTTCAGGTATTTTCCATACCCCATCTCTCTGTGAATTCTCCTATCCTCTCTGCTCCTGATACGTGCAGCTGGTGGTGCTGGAAGGACAACGATGTTTGCCTTGTCGGCAAACTTGTTCTGTACAGCTTCAATGAGCTTATCAGCCTCGTCTGCCCTCTTGATCAGGAAGACGTTTCTCGGCTGTAGTGTCTCTATCAAGTGGACTTTGTACTCTATTGCCTTGTCTGTGGAGATCCACCCATCCGTGTTTATCACAACAGTGCTGACCTTCTCGTTCTCGATCAGGTAGTCTACAAGCCTTTTCACTCCTTGAACAACTTCCTTCCACACACGCTCAACACTGGTAGTCTTGAGAAAGACAGCCTTCACAGGCTGAAGCATTCTCAGATGCGTGACAGCCTGACCTGGCTCAAGTATTGCTGCATCCACAGTTGCAGGAGGTCCAAGATCGTTCTGACCTAGGTCAGCATCTATTATGCCAACCCTCAATCCCATTGATGCAGCCTTGTTTGCTAGAATCACCGTGAGCGTCGTCTTTCCAACATCCATTGCTCCTAGTATCACCGAGACGCCTCTGAGATCAAGCTTAGAGAGCTTCTCCTCCCACAGGTCAATAACCTCCTCCTCAGGCTTAGCTACCTCAACATTCCCGTCTGGGCCCAGCGTTATCTCGAGTCTTGACACAGTCCTGGGCTTAACTATGACCTTCCTAGCTCTGAGAACAGTGAACTTCGATTCTGGCCCACAGACTATGCCCATAACGTAGACTTCTCCGTTGAGCACTCTCACGGCAGCAGGTCCCTCTATCCTGAGCAGCTTACCTGGCTCCAGAGTGTATATATTTGCCATGTCCTAGCTCAGGTAACCTAGCTCTAAATAGTCTTAAAAAGTTAGTGGAGCCTAATGTTTGTAAAACTTATACCTTTAGAATAGTAATATGAAAGCCCTATTGTTACACTAGCGCTAAGTCTCTAAAATCATATGGTAGAGGTTTCCCGCTAGATTTAATCTCATCATATCTCTTTGATAAGAATTCCTCCAATACCCTACAGCCCTCGTATTTTCCGTCACGGGGACACTTATTGTCTCTTCGATTATATGCTATGAAGCACATGCCAGTCTTAGGATCGTAATAAGGACACCTCTTGTAGTACATGCTTATCGACTTTATTATCCTCTGAATCCACTTAGACTTGGGGTCTGTTGGCCTCTTCTCTATTTCGAACTCGCTTATGTCTGTGTCCTCGTAATACTTCGTTCTTCTTGAGGACATGACCAGCCACCTGGACTGTCTCTGCTCTCTCAAGTATGAGCCATGTAGAGTAAAAATCCTTTCGCTAAGCAGGTATCGACGTTGTACCCTAGTATTCACGGATTAGCTACATGTTGCTCTGTCGTATCATCATTAGAGAACCTTTAAAGGTTGAGAGATGAGCTACACACACGAGTAATGGTCATGTTTAAGAAAACGCCTGAAGGGGCAAAGACCTCACAGTCTTCACAGGGATACTCAGACAAGCTTCTTGAGCATCTGCCAAAGCTTTCTGACTTGCTTAAACGTGAGCCAGTGGCCGTAGAGAGGCTCGTCGCTGAGGCCATCAAGGTGAAGGGTGTGAGGAGAATTCTCTCAGAGCTTGACAAGGTGCTGAAGGGTCTCGGGGATGTTGCTCTTGACTTGCTAAGCAGCTTAGCGATTGGCAGACACGTGCTCATAATGGGGCCAGTTGGAGTGGGAAAGACTACCCTTGCAGAGACGATAGCAGAGATCCTAAGCATATCTGATCCACCTTACATAGAGGTTGCCTGTCACAGTCACATGACTGCAACAGAGCTTACAGGAGACATCGACATAGCTGTAGCCCTTCAGGCAGGGCTGGATCACCCACTCGCATTCATTCCAGGTCCTCTAGTGATGGCACACGGCAAGATACTGATACTTGACGAGATAAACAGACTCAATCCCTACAGTCAGGCAGCGCTACTTCAAGCACTCCAGGAGCACTATGTCTACATCAGAGGATTCCGCATAAGGAGCGACTTCCTAGTCATAGCAACGTCAAACCCTGCAGAGTACTCTGGAGTCTATGAGCTGAGCGAGGCTCTTGCTGACAGAATGAAGGTAATCGAGATCATGTTCCCAGATAAGGAGGTTCTCAAAGGAATACTCGAGTGGAAGTCTAACAATCTGCTGGAGCATCTCGGAGTGAAGGTTCCAGACTTCCTGACAGAGATAACGACAACCTTTGTCTCGCTTCTGGTACAGGACGCAAACATCGAGGTTGGTCCAAGTATCAGAAGTGCAATATACGCGCTAGCAAACTCCGTGTCTAGGGCGTGGATTGAGGGAAGAGAACCCTCGATAAATGACCTAAAGATGGAGCTGCTAGAGAACATGGTGTCAACGGTTAGAGGAAACTTCTCCTCTGAGCAAGAGAAGAGAGAGTACCTCCTTAAGAAGTTCGAGGAAGCCCTCATCGTCGCAAAGAGGACGTACAAGAGGTAGTTCTTGCCTCTTATCTCTGTCTCTCGGCCAAGCGACTACAGTCTTAAATATCTCCTCAGCCAGTATCTGAGGTGAGGGTCTAATGAATTTACACAAGGCTTGTGATCCACTTGGACTGATATCAGATATACTACACTATGTCTACGAGTTCCTCTCTAACGACGCGCGAGTAATCAGACCTGGATCAGTCAGGTCCTACGAGGCAGCCGTGGCAGACATATATGTGAGACTTCTGCTAGAGGAGGGAATCGATGAGAGAAAGTTCTGCGACATAGTGAAGCGTGTAGGAATAGAGAATCTGTTGCTGTCTGTGGAGACTCAGTCACCAGAAGAGAAGAAGGTGATCCTAGAGGAAGCATTTAACTACGCATTAACGAAGGTCATGAGAAAGCTTGAGGAGAACATCATACGTCGTAGCACTGAGCTGGAGAGAGACTACGATAAGGAGAGGTCTACCGAGGGAGGTAGAGCTATTCCTGACTCTACACATGACAAGGCTAAGAAAGGTGAGGGCAAGTCGAATAGTCTCGACTCACTCTCGGAGTCCGAGCTAGATGGGTCATCCACGACTTTAGACAACATAAGCTTTGTTAGACAGAGAAGAGAGACTGTGCACTCAGCTGGGACATATGAAGCGAGAGTGTCTGGAGAAGTAACGGACTTCGTGTCTCAGGAGAGCATTGAGGATGAGAGCTTTGAGAACATGATATCCACGATCTACGATGCCCTTTACGGGGGAGTCGGTACTGTAAACTTCATGAACCTTGCACAGCTTATCAACATGTTTGTACGCTATGACGCAAATATAGTTAGAAAGGCTCAAGTCTTGAAAAAGCTCGAGAGGTACCTTAAAGTCTATGGATTCTCCGCTCAGCTAACATTCACGAGACTAGCCAAAGGCGAGAGAAAGCTATTTGAGGAGTTCAGACGCAGAGTGAGAGGATCATCCTCGGAGGCTGCTCAGATGAAGGTTGTGAAGTTTTCTGGCTCTGACAGATACCCAACCTACATAATAACGACGAGAGAGTTCAAGTTCGGGGATAGCTACTCCAACATTGACCTATACAAGACAGCAATGAACATTAGCCGAAAGATGATAATGGGAAAGCTAGTCACAAACAAGGACCTAGTAGTCAAAGAGTACGCAAACATCAAGTCGATAGACCTTGTGCTCTGCCTTGATGTCTCTGGAAGCATGAGAGAGCTAAGCTGGGGAATACAGAAGATAGAGATAGCGAAGGATGCCGTCGCTAAGTATGTCCAGTTCCTCATGAACACCACCGACAGACTTGCACTAGTGTTGTTCAACTTCAGGGCAGACGTTCTCTGGACCCTTCACCAAGTAAGGAGGTTCTGGAAATACATGTTGTACCTCCTAAGCTACGTATATGCAGGTGGAGGAACAAACCTAGCTCACGCATTAGAGAGAGCAAGAGAAATATTAGTGAAATCGAGAAGCACAGCAAAACACGTAGTATGTGTTACTGACGGCAGAACAGTCAATGCACAGCTATGCGTGAAGGAGACCATAAGACTTCGAAGACAGGGAGCGACAGTCTCGACAATAGCCGTGGGAGAGAACAGCGATGACGACCTACTGATGAGGATCTCCAGAATTGGGGGAGGACTCTTCATAAAGATAAACAACATGTACGACCTCAGCAGGGCACTAATACTAGATAAGCTTCACTTACTATAACTAACCCCTGATATATACACAGGGACCAAGTCTAGCTCTAAGACAAGCCCTTTAATATCTTTTAGAGTTACTACATAACTGTGGAGTATACTTCCACGCTGCTTAACGGATAATTATGACAAGTTCATAATACGTTATCCACTTACTAAGGAGGCTAGAAGAAGAATAGCAAATTACTCCATAGAGGACGTGCTGAAAGATGAAGATTTCCTAAATAATGTTGTGATGTTTGTAGAGAACATAATAGAGAGAGGAAAGCTTGATGAGAGTGAGATAAATGTTGCAGATCCAGAGAACTTCTTGTTGACGTTTTATTCTTCTCTCATTATAGTATCGTTACTACCCAGACGTGTGTGGACGAGATATGCAGATGCAATAAGCAAGTATGTGAGTACTAACGTCAAGTTGGAGATTGATAGAGAGTGCATAGTTTACCTATGTAAGGAACATGGTATACATGTTGTTAAGATCTCAGAGATAAATGTTAGTGATAGGCTGAAGTACCTATTTGATGTTGCTGTTCCTGTGTGGGATTATGTGAAGTTTATTCCTAGAAATGACCCTAACTGGAAGCTCATAAACAGGTATGTAGTTAAGGGATATGTGTTACTTCGTTATAATGATCTTGCTAGGCTTCTTGAGGAGGCTGTTGAGAGGAGCATCATCAATATGTTGGAGAAGCTTGTAGAGAATACAATATTAAGTGAGAGTATAAGAAAGCTTGTTGAGGATAAGATATCACGACTAGTGAAGAGGTACTCACAGTCTCTTGCTCAGTTGCCCTCAATAAGTGCTGGCAGTGACGGTAAACATAGATATCCTCCCTGTATTGAGGCAATACTTAGCGAGATAAAGAGTGGAGGCAATCCTAGCCATATAGCCAGGTTCACTCTTGCAGCATTCATGCTGAGAGCACTTGTAGAGTTTCACGGTAAATCTATTGAGGAGGCTGTTGACGAGGTGGTCAATCTGTTTAGGAGTGTTGCAGACTTTGATGAGCGAAAGACTAGGTATCAAGTGATGCATATTGCCGGCCTAGTTGGAGGCAGAAAGTTCTACATGCCTCCAAACTGTGATGAGCTAATCAGTGTAGGCATATGTCCCGTTAATGGAGCATGTGGAGTTAAGAATCCTCTTGCTGCTTATGCTAGGCTTCTTAGAGGTCGTAGATCTACTGCTCGATTCCAAGAGCATTCTCGAGGTATGTTAAAAGCTTCGCAACAATGATAAACGTATTGTAGCTGTATTTTCCTATCTTGACGATCATGTGAGCTAGGCTGTAAGTTTCCTCACTAAATTCTCCATGAGGAAAACCACCGACAAGAACGCATGGACTGTCTCTAGATACTATCTCCCCTATGACGTCCCTGAAGGTGCTTTGGCGTCCTCTCACGTCGTCTAGAAGAAGTATAAGGTCAGGTCGCAGCGACTCTATTAACTCTCTCAGCTTCATCTTCTTCAGTGTTATTAGAGGCCTACCTCTTGGAGGTACTCTGCCAGTCTCGAAGAGTTGCTCAATAAGTCCAATGAAGTTGTTGTAGTTGTGGGGTACTCTGGTGCTTGGGTCAACAATTAGCACGTAGTCTCTTATAGTATGCACATAGGTTCTTAAGAGGCCACGGAGGTTTAGAGGGGTGTACTGTGTTACCTGAAGTGTTAAGTACACTATGTCTGGTCTTCCTCTCTTGTGAGAGTAAGGTAGGTTCTTCATTGCTGCGTGATGTCTAGCTCTGTCAAGTACTATGCTTGTAGGAGCTCTACCTCTTCTCCTAGCGTCTCTGAGTATTATCTCGTGAGAAGCTATCTCGGGTGGTACAGTCTCTAGTGCACTCTCTGCTAAGATCATGTTAAGTAGCCTCATGCAGCTCTTTCTCAGCGTGGCTACTCTCTACATAATAGGGTTAGGAATTCATCCTGAACTTATCACGCTTAGAGCAGTAGAGATAGTTAGAAGAGTCAGGTTTGTGTTCTATGAGACGTACACCTCCCCAATATCCAGGGAGAGCATTGTGGAGATGCTTAGGTCACTATGTAACGTTGATTCAAAGAGCATCATGGAGCTAACTAGGAGAGACATAGAAGACGAGAGTTGTAGAAAGATAGTAGAGGTTCTAGACAGTGGTAACGATGCGGCACTACTTGTACCTGGTGATCCCATGATAGCAACCACGCATAATGCAGTTAGGGTCATTGTCGGAAAGAGAGGACACAGGGTAGAGATCGTGTTCGGGGTATCGATACTCTGTGCAGCTATAAGTGCAACTGGGTTAAGCTCGTACAGGTTTGGCCCTGTGTCAACAGTCACGTACCCCAGGATGGGAGTGCTCTCAGAGAGACCATATGAAGTGACCAGAGATAATCTCTCAAGGAACCTACACACACTCCTACTACTGGACATTCACGATAGTGGTAGATATATGACGATACCTGAAGCAGCGAAGATACTGCTTGAGCTCGAGAATAGAAGAAGAGAGGGGGTGTTCAACGAGAATAGACCCATAATATGCATCGCCAGACTAGGCTCACCCACATCACACATAAGCGTAACACGACTCAAAGATGCACTAAGAATGGATCTTGGAGAGCCTCCACACACAATAATAGTGCCTGCAAGACTCACGCCAATAGAGGCTGAAATACTGAGAACAGAGTTCAACGCACCAGAGGACATACTTAGAGAGCTCTCACCTTGAGGAAAGTCTGATAGCACCTCTCGTACACAAGACAACACATGCAAGACAACCAAGACAAGAGTCCTGCCTCAACATAACGCCATGCTCAGACAAGCTAACCGCTCCACACCCAGCTTTAAGACACTCTCCACACCTATCACAGTATTCATTATCAACAACAATATCGTATCCCAAAGGTTTCAACACTAATATAACTCTAGAATCACTGTCTATGCATTTAGAGATTTCATAAACTACATCATTCGAAACCTTAACGACACAATACCTGACATTCAACATTTTAAGAATATTACAGACGAAGCCAACCTCATCTTCACGAACAATACCTATCACGTGCGTCCCCCTCAAACTTCTCAGGGATAGAGCATCTCTCAGAGAGAACCTCACTATATCCCTCTCAACACACACAACATTAACTCCAGGAGGAAGAGACTCAGCAAGCACACTGAGAGAGATAGGATCACAGTACTCAACCTCGATATCTGCAATATCTCTCGGAGAACTTGGAATAACAAGAACCATTCTAGTATCATAATAACCTCTAGAGACATCAACGTAAGATCTCAAGGTAGAAACTATGACAAAATTATAATTCCTAAATATATCTAACAGTTTGTACACTATTGAGGATAATAGTGTTTCATTCTCGGAAAACACCTTCATCACCCTTGACAAATTATCTCTCACAGTATCAACATCATATGACAGATCGCAGAAATTGACCAACAAACCATCATCGTACAGAACTTTAACAAACTCTCCCATTAAGTAACCATATACACTTATGACATCTATATTCTTGTAGGATTTAGCTCTTAATATGGATAATATGGAGCTCAGTATATCTCTGTTAAACATATTCACTATTATAATATCAATATCTTTCAGATAGTTTTCTAGACCACTTAAGATATTATAGATACTTCTATCAATAATTATTACCTTACTGCTTCCTTTGACCCTGTAATCAAGTGCACGCTCTATAACGGATCTGAGACTTATTTTCTCTTCATCTATAGTAAACTCCTCCTTGAGACACATGCCTGCAGACGTCCAGGCGCTCTTTAACTTCCAATTTCTATTAAAATAACACTCTTCCCTAACTCTGCACTCAGCAGATTCTCCTGCATAAAAATCTAGAAAGAGAGGTATCCTTAATATTACTGGTCTTTCTATTATCTCACTAACAGTAATCGACTTTTGTATACTCTCCGTAAGATTTAATGTATCTGGCTCAATTATAGGTATGTCTGTTAAGACCTCTATCTTATTTTTTAGATCAATCATTGCTATAACTACTCCTCCTCTTATCGTAATCTTATCTATGACAAGTAATGCAGCCTCAATGTTACAGCTATCGGTTATTATTGCTGTTCTTCTAAAGCAGGCAGTGTTCATTAGTGTTAACTGTCTTGCTCTCCGCAACTCTAGGTGATCTGACATGGTCATCTTTACTATGTTCTCTATACAGGACTTTGTACATGCTTCATATATCGTTTTACATAGTTTTACTACGTCTGTCTTCTTTGCCTTATCTCTAATTATCTCAGATAGTTTCTTCTGTAGCTCTTCTATGTCGAGACTTCTTGACACATACATGCTTATCTTGTAGCTGATGTAAATTCTCTCATTGAGCTGATGCTTCTCGGTAAGAGACTTGCTGAGCTACTTAGAGACGAGAACATATTCTCCATGTATGTTGATAAGCCGACTCTATGGAGACTAAGGAAATCAGGAACTAATTACTTGCAGTGGCTGAGCATACTAATAACTGAGGACAGAGTCAGAATATGTGTAGAAGATAGAGAGCACTGTGGAAGGATAGTCTTTGAGAGTGATAACATAAGGATCCTGCATGGAGGAGGTTATGAAGCCTGTTCTAACATATATGTACGCTGGAGCTCGAGGCCCTGCGAAGGTGTCGACATAACTGGCAGGATCAAGAGCAAGCTTCTCAAGCACGTCGAGGAGCTAAGAAGGCACATACTCTTCGTAATTGATCTAAGCTTCTGGAATGAACATACAGAGACAGAGAAGAGAGAACTTGTTGAGCAGATAGTGTTTACTATAAAGATCTTGAGACAATATGTTCATGATTCTTGCCTCGTGCTGACTTCATGTTGTGACGAGTTTATTCAGTACTTTGAGAAGACCACTAGAGACATGAGACACAGCGTGACTATTGTAAAGAATAACTTGAGAGATTTTCTGAAGAAAGTTATAAAGTTTAGAGGAAAGATCGCAGTTTTAGACCCGGAAGGTGAGTTCATTCTGAGTAATGTTGATGTTTATTCATATAATGTTTTTATACTTGGTGGAATAGTTGACAAGGAAAGAGTAGATAAGTATGGCACTTACAGGCTATATAACATGTATAGATTATGGGAGTTTAACATACCGAGATTTAGAATATCTCTAAATGGATCAACAATAGGCGTTCCAGATAGATTGAACAAGATTGTGAACATCGTTCTTGAGGCTAAGTTCCTGGGACAGCCTCTTGACCTCGTAGTGATAAGACATCAGTCAAAGAGAGATAGGATATACCGGTGGATCTACGAGATACAGAGATTTTCTAGAAAGGTCAGATCTGGCTCTAAGATAACACATGTTGTCAGTAGGGAGCTCATGGATAGGCTCAGAGAGAGGTACCCAATTGACGATAAGAGCATAGACAGAATATTAAGGTCGCTCAATGTCGTCATTGAGGGGTAATCTGGGAATAACGTTAATCTACTCATCATGTTCTCTTGTTGCTTAAGGTGGTATGAGTAAGTGGGCTAGCCGTGACGTAATATCGATGATCGACTTTGATAGGGAGGAGCTTGAGGAGCTCTTTGAGCTTGCGTTGAGAATGGAGAAGTATGCACATAGCAGGTTATCCTTGCTTGAGGATAAGATTCTGGCTGTCGCGTTCTTTGAGCCGAGCACGCGGACAAGACTGAGCTTTGAGACTGCCATGCTTCGGCTAGGAGGCAAGGTTATAGGTTTCAGTGGAGAGGAGGCAACCTCGATCGCGAAAGGTGAGAGCTTTGCTGATACTATAAGGATGCTTGACGTGTATGCTGACGCGATAGTTGTTAGGCACTACCTGGAGGGAGCAGCAAAGTATGCCGCAGAGATTGCAGACAACCCCGTGATAAATGCTGGAGATGGAAGCCAAAACCATCCAACTCAGGCAATGCTTGATCTCTACACAATATGGCGTGAACTTGGGAGAGTAGATGACATAACTGTTGGCGTTCTCGGAGACTTGAAGTATGCTAGAACTATACGCTCACTCATAGAGGGTCTTTCTAAGTTCAGGGTGAGGAAGATCTACCTGATATCACCTCCAGCTCTCAAGCCAAGGAAAGAGCTGCTAGACATCTTGGAGAGGGCTGGAATAAGGTACGAGTATACTGAGAGGCTTCAAGACGTGATACAGGACCTCGATGTGCTCTATGTCGTTCGTATACAGCGAGAGCGACTTCCAGATCCCGTAGAGTATGAGCGAATTAGAGGAAGTTACAGAGTCACAATCGACGTGCTGAGAAGAGCAAAGGACAGCCTGATAGTGCTTCATCCACTTCCGAGAGTTGATGAGCTTCCCTACGAGATTGATCAGACAAAGCATGCTAGGTACTTCAGACAGGCAGCATATGGAGTACCTGTGAGAATGGCTTTACTAACCCTCATATTTGATAGAGCAGACAAGGTGCCATGAGCAGCAAGCCCTCAGAAGATCAGCTCCTCATTAGAAAGATAAGAGACGGCATAGTCATAGACCACATACCGGCAAGCAAGGCGCTCACCGTGCTTAGACTTCTGAAGATCACTGGCAAGGAGGGCCTACGAGTTGCCTTAGTAATGAACGTCGAGAGCAGGAAGATAGGAGTCAAGGACATAATAAAGATTGAGGGCAGAGAGCTGTCAAGAGACGAGCTATCGATAATAGCTCTGGTAGCGCCAACAGCAACCATAAACATAATAAGAGATTACAGAGTAGTGTCAAAGTTCAAGGTAGAGGTTCCAGATAGCATAGAGGGAGCACTAAGATGTCTAAACACTAGGTGCATAACAAACAAGCCAAATGAGCCCATAAGGACGAAGTTCGTGACTATATCTAGAAATCCTCTCATAATAAAGTGTCACTACTGTGGAACATACTACACCGAGGAGGACATAGAGAAGATGCTGTGATCTAGTAGATGCTTATAAGACATAGGAGGCTCAGGAGTCTACTGAGGTACATACATCCAGAGGTCACATACACACTCTCACACCTTGCCTTTAGAAACATGCCAAGCCTCATCATAAAGCTACTTAGAGAGGACCTAGTGCTGGAGACCAAGCTATTCAACCTCAAGCTGAGAAACCCTGTTGGTGTTGGTGCCGGCATAGACAAGAATGGCGATCTTGCGAGAGTGTTTATAGAGCTAGGCTGTGGCTTCCACGTTGTTGGCTCGGTTGTTCTTGGAGAGAAGAGAGGTAACCCCCACCCACGTCTCTACAGGTACCCAGAGAGACTTGCACTAATAAACGCCCTAGGTCTACCCTCAAAAGGAGCTTCCTACGTGCTCAGACAGCTTGAGAGAATCTCACGGAGACGAGAGAGCGCACACATAGTGGCAAACATTGCAGGAGAGAGCTTACAGGAACTTGTTGCTCTATCAAGAATATTTGATAGAGCAGACTCAGTAGACATCATAGAGATAAACCTAAGCTGTCCTCAATACACAAGGTCAGACTTTCACAGACCAGACATTGTCGAGGAGCTTCTACTCAAGGTTAGAAGCATCTGCACCAAGCCCGTCCTTGTCAAGATAAGTCCAAGAATAGATACCTCTACCCTCAGAGGAATTGTCCGAGTCTGTGAGCGTTTCACAAACGTTGGACTGACCATATCTAACAGTTTTCCCACAACAGCAGGGTTCCTGTCCTCCGGAGTCGGAGGTGTGAGCGGTCTACCTCTCTATCGTCTCAGCAAGAAGCTAATATCCTATGTGCGTGCACTAAGTGATGTAACGGTTGTGGCTTGTGGTGGAGTATTCACTGGTAGACAAGTACTTGAGCTAATCACCAAGTACAACGTCTCAGCCGTGCAGATAGTTACTGCACTTGCATATGGTGGTCTCCACGCAGTATCAAACATATTGAAGGAGCTTAAGCACATTGTACGTGGCCATGGTGACCAGCGCTGTTAGAGGTATCGTGACGTAGGTCCATAAGAGGGCGTGAGAGATATATCTGTAGTTTATGAGTCGCACCCTGTACGCGTAGCTGACGCCAAAGAGTGAACATATTGTAATGACCGAGAAGCTCACTGGTATGCCTAGCTCAGTTGCGAGACTTGTTATCAATGTTGCCACCGTTATTGCCGTTAATGCACTTAGTGGCGAGAGTGCATATATCGATATCATCTTTCTGAGAGTGCTTCTACCGAGAAGAAGAACTCCACACACTATACTACAGAGATATAGAGGTAGTGCTGACATGAGTCCACCACCTAGTGCCCAGAGGAATCCCAGATTGTTCTCTCCAAAGGTCAGACATAGGAGAAACGTTAGTAGAGCAACAAGGGGTCTGGTCAGTCTGTAGCCTGTCATGGGCCTTCTTCTCAGGACTCTCAGGAAAAGTAGAGCAGCAAGAAGCGAAGATGCTATGCTTAGCGGGACGACAGCCAGCCAGTATGCTATGCAGGTTACCAGGTGCGCAACTGCAGTCACTGATCCAGTGAGTGCTGCTAGGGTCAAGGTAGTGGTAGTGGTAACGTACACGAGAGACATCGGTATCTTCAAGGTCTCCCCCAGCATCAACACGATTAGCGCACTGCAGAGCGCAATGCTCGGTATAAGTGGATTAAGCGTCATGTAGTACCTAAACTTGAGCCCACCAAGAAGGAGACCAACAGAGAACATGACACAGGCCAGCATTATGGCATCTCTCTCCTTGATGACCCCAGATCCAACAGCTGGACCAACACATACTGCAAGATTATTTCCTGAAAGAAGTAGAGCAACAATTACACTGAGTACTGTGTGAACATTAACCATCTTCTGCTCAGGTAAGTGCTAGAACGAGTATTAGAAGAAGCTCTGCAACATCCTTAACTCTATCTAGAATGTTGTCCAACATGTATATCACAGATATAGAGGCATAGAACTCGACGTTACTCATACTTGAGGATCTCGAGTACACATGCTCCAACATTGAGTTCTTCTTCTCATCAACCTCCTCCTCAAGCCTCTCTATCTTAGTGACTATGCCTCTCAAGTCAGGTATGTCTTTTGAGAATATGTTCGACATCAAGTCTCTTAGCAGAAGAAGACTCTCTCTCGCAATGTAGCCAGACTCATTAACATAACTGTGAATCTTCTCAAGCAACTCTCTGTTTGAAGAGTATCTGAAGAGTCTATCTAACTCTCTCACAAGAATGTTTATCTCATCGAGAATGTCGTCTACCTTGTGTATGAGTATCTCTATTATCGTGAATACAGGAACAGCCAACGCACTTCTAGACATTAGCTCATGTACCTCTCTCGCAATGTCATCCCCCTTCTTCTCCAGCTCACCAACTGTCCTAACGCAGCTCGATAAGTTATGGATACACTCGTCAGTCATTAACCTCTCTAGGGCCTGAATAGACAGCTGAACATGATCTACAAGCTTGCTCACAAACTCTTTCTCTCCTCCCCTGAATACGGACAGTATCTTCTCAAAGACTCTTCGATACATACACAGTCGTGCTGAGCATACTACGTCTGCCTCCTTCCTATTAAAAGTCCTAGAGCCTACTTATGGACTGCAGTACGAGCAGTAACGTCACCACATCTTTAGCAAGATCCGCAACCTCGTCTATGCCTAGTACGATGTTTCTCAGCGAGATTATCTCTGTACAGGTTAGGGACTCGCTGTGAGACATTAGCTCGTCAAGAAGGTTGTTCTTTATGTTATCCACGTTTTGCTCTGCCGTCATCACCGAGGTTAGAGACTCGTTTACCTTCTCTAGAGATCCTTCTCTTAGCAGCATGCTCACTCTAGAGACCTCGTCTCTCGCCAGCACAATCATCTCTCTGATCTTACCCCTTAGCTGAAGCCATATCCGTCTGTCTCTCGCTTGCGATAAGTATCGAAAGAGCTCATTTCCTGTGAGTGTGACATTGTCAAGCATGTCGTCTAGCTTGTCCAGAAGTATAGTTAGTATCTGAAGCTGCTGTGGTGGCAGTACAAGCTTGAGGATCTCTATGGTCAGAGTTCTTATGAGGTCATCCCCCTCCTTCTCTAGCCTACGAATCTCCTCTACGAACAGTGCTAACGTGCTGCACTCCTCATAGTCTACGAGTCTCAGTAGTCTATCAAGTGCAGAGCAGGTAAGATCGGTGTGGCTAGATAGTCTCTTAAGAACTTCTCTGAGATCTGTATACTGTGATATTGCCTTGAGGAATGACCTTATCATCTCCTCAGCTGACTTCGGAGAAAGCTGTCTAAAGCTCTTGCTGCAGCAAGTCCTGTCTTAGTGGCTTGTCCAATGCTTGAGGGACCGAGAACTACATCTCCAGCAGCAAAGATCTTAGGATTGGTGCTCTGATGGTTCTCGTTTACTAGAATTCTTCCTCCTACAAGACTCACACCTAGGTCTCTCGCAGTCTCCTCGTCAAGTGGCGGAGATGGCTCCTCTCCTATAGCCTCAATCACGGTGCCGCACTCAAGAACTTCACGTTCTCTCTCAGTGGCTACTCTGAGCTTCCCGTCGCTATCTATCAGCACTGGAGCAAGCTCTATGCCCGTAACAGCTCCTCTAGAAGAGAGTATACGTAGAGGCTGTCTCAGCTCGTATACCTTAACGTTGTACCTCGTTACGAGCCTTGAGAGCTCTCTGTAAGCTCTAGAGTCTTGTAGTCGTCTCCTATACACAATGTAGGTCTTCAAGCCTCGAATACAGAGCTCCTCCAGCACATCAACTGCTGTTCGACCAGCACCTACCACAGCTACGGGTTCTCTCACCTCAGGCTCACTCTCACTGTATCCAAGTTCTCTTAACCTGATGTTGAATATGAAGTCTAGAGCAGTATACACGTACCTACTGTTCTCACCCTCTACTCCAAGCTTTCTACATCTCCAGGCTCCAGTTGTTATCATAACTGCGTCGAACCTCTCGACAATTTCCCTAATGTTAATGCTTGTTCGAGCGAGAAGATCCCCGACCTCAGGAGAGACTTTCTTACCAACAATCTTCACTCCCGTGTTAAAGATAACTCCCACCTTCTCTAACTCTCTCACGGAGCTTCTAACACGGTCCTTAGGGATCCTGCGGTCAGGTATTCCAAATATCAGCAGGCCCCCTGGTTCAGGAAGTTTGTCAAAGACGTGAACCTCATGTCCACGACAGGCTAGATACCCAGCTGCATGAAGTCCAGCAGGTCCAGCACCAAGTATAGCAACCTTAAGTCCAGTCTTGTCTAGTGGCTTCTCACAGTGCTTAAACAGCACAGAAGGACTACTCAACTATTCTCTTAACAGTATTTCCCAGATAACGAGAAGAGATAACTACTGGCTGACCGAGACCTACTCCTAGAAGATTAGCAAGAACATTACACTTTGCTGCAAGACAGAACAGAACATCTATGTCTCTGTACTCTCGCATTACAGGTAAGACAACATCAATATATGCCTCAAAGTTTGCAATACCCTTAGAGATCACTAGAACACTACCATCACTGCACCTCGACCCTAGCTCAATCGCCTTAATCACTGGAGGTCCCTCAGACGATTCAACCCGAACTACCCCATCTAAATTAAGCATCTTGAGGTCCTCAACTACCTCCTCAAAGACTACGTCTATCTCGTATGAGGTCCTCCTTGAAACAAGCACAACACTTTTTCCCTCTAGAGCAAGCTTGTGTGCCAGCAAGATATCTATCATGTGCTCACCTGCGTTGTCTAGTGACAGTATTACTGACTCTGCATCCCTAACTCTACTAAGTATATCTTCATCACTCGGTATGAAGATCGCTGAGCTCTTGCTAAGCTTTGATAGAACTTCCTCTGGCAATGTCTTGTATTCTCTCATCTCGACATCTAGCATGTTTGCACTTGTTGATAGTCTGATTAGTTCTGATATAGATTTACCTCTTATGTCTAGACAGTTCACTACATTTTTGAAAAGTTCTCTGAGCTTTACTCTCTGATCCTTGTAAGGATCATGTCCTAAATCTCTAAGTATTATGTTGTATGTTTCTTGGAAAAGCCTGGTCCTAGATTCTAATCCTATATCGATAACGGTTAGCAAAATCTTGGTAATTATATCCCTCCACCTATCTTTAGGACAAAACTTTCTTACTTGCCTCAACCTCGACTCAAATAGACAGAGTGTACAATTTATTATGTCTAGGAGCACCTTGGAAACGTTTTCTGAGCATTCTTAAGCTTAATGCAGAGAGAATTCAGCAACTCACTTGTCTAGAATCAGCGTCTCTCCGGCTGTGTGTGGCACAACAACGTTATCTACGCCATGTCTCGTGTACAGGTTGGATACAAACTTGAGTGCACTGATGAGGTTTGTGTGTACCATGACTATCGTTGTTTCCCTGTCTGCAAAGCGTAGTATGAACTGCTCAAGCTCTCTCTTGCCAGCATGGGCACTGAGGTCTAGCCAGAATATCTTGGCTTCAACCTTTATTTCCTGGTTCTCTATGACTGCTCTTCCTCTGGTGAGTACCTGAAAACCTGGCGTTCCTGGTGCCTGGAAGCTTGGCAGTATTATTGCGTTTCTTCTGTTTCTTGATAGCTTCTTGAAGTACTGTATGACTGCTCCGCCCTTGAGCATGCCAGCTGGGGATATGACTATACACGGCTCTCTTCCAACGTTTCTCCTGAAGTACTCGCTTGGTACCTCGATTGCTGTCTCTACTGCCTTCCTGTATAGTCTGTAGTCACGTAGGTAGTGTGGATATCTTGCAATGATCTCGTTCGCTACCCTGGCGAGACCGTCAACTATTATTGGGTAGTCTATGCCGTACTTTACCAGTATAGTCAGCACCTCTTGAGCTCTACCGACAGTGAAGCTAGGTATCAAGACGCAGCCTCCCTCCTCGAGAACGCTCAGAACTATCTCTATGAGCTGCTTCTCAAGCTGTTCTCGTGGTGGATGTACACCACTTGTGTATGTTCCCTCCATTATGACGACATCCACGTCTTGAGGTATGTTCAGGAGGTCTGCACCGTTAAGCAGCGCTGAAGGATTAGGATTGAAGTCTCCTGTGTAGAGCACACGCCAGCCATCTATGTCTATCACGACCATCGAGCTTCCTGGTACATGTCCAGCATTCAGGAAGGTCAAGGTTAGGTCCTTACTCACCTCAACTATCTCTCCATAAGTTACAGGTACTGTACACTCAAGCATCTTACAGACCTCTCGATGCTCGTAGGGCAGATAGTATCCACTTAGCTTGAGCAGGTCCTTAATCAGAAGATCCCCCAGCTCTATTGTGAGTGGAGTGGCGTAGAGAGGAACCTCATAGCTAACATATAGGCTTGGAAAGGCGCCACAGTGATCTAGGTGTGCGTGACTCAGCACGGCACAGGTAACGTCTCGTGGTCTGACGTGTAGTGGCAAGACTGGTCTATCATTTGCATCAAAGTTTACTCCATAGTCCAGCAAGACTGCACTCCCCGTCTCACGTGAGCGCACGAGTATCGCGGCTCTTCCAACCTCTCCCGCAGCTCCTAGAGCCTTTATCTCAAGCTTACTCATTAGAAATCTTCTCGGTGTGTGATTAAGAAGCTACTTCTGATAATCTTTTCTCGGAGGAGGAAAGTCTCAACATGTGAGTCCTAGACTTAGGCTGCTGACATCACACTAGGTCCTTTATCTGCTCAAGTATCGATATTACCTGCCAGAATATTACTCTGCTGAATAGAGGCATATTTGGGTCCATGAGCACGTCATCGAGAATGCTTATCACCATTGAGGCCTTAACTCCCGGGCTTAGGGAGGGATCCATGAGCACCCTTATTGCCTCGCTTGCGGCTCTCCTGATGTTTCTGGGAACTCCCATGTCCTGTACGACTCGTGTGAGGTAGTAGAGAGCTTGCTTGAGCCTCTCCTCTATCTCCTGCTTGGCCATGGCTCTGCCCTGTGGTTCACCAGTATTGCTTGATTGTGCTGACATAGAGTACGTGACATGTCTATTCCTTAAAAAGACTTCAGTAGAAAGTGAACACGTGAAATGCCAGATTTAGAGTTCTGGCTCCTCGACATAACCTACGCAATAGCTAAGAAAGGGCTCGAGGTCAGGATGTATGGCATAACTAGAAGCGGCGAACGAGTACTCGTAGTAGACAGGACGTTCAGACCATACTTCTACGCGATCCTGAGAAGCAACATCGACAAGAACGTTGCAGTAGAGAAGCTCAGGAAGAGACTTGAGGCTAAGGGAGCAATAGGGGTTGAGCCAGCTCAGAGAAAGCTGTTTGGAAAGCCCAAGGACGTTGCTAAGATAACCGTGAAGATCCCCGAAAAAGTCAGAGAGCTTAGAGAGCTCGTAAAGTCATTCCCCGAGGTTGAGGACGTTGTTGAGGCCGACATACGGTTCTACATGAGGTACCTCATAGACATGGATCTCAGACCCAGTGCCTGGATCTACGTAGACTCCGTTGAGGAGGAGCCAAAGACTGACTACGCCGAGCAGAGAGTAGACAGAGTATGTGTGGTCAAGTCAAGACCGCGAGTCCTTCACGACAAGACGGATCTTCCTGACTTCAGGATACTGGCCTTCGACATAGAGGTGTACAATCCGCGCGGAACTCCACATCCCGAGAGAGACCCAGTGCTAATAATAGCAACCTGCTTAAACGGAGAGGTTGAGCTATTTGTCTGCGACGACTCAAAGAACGATAAGAAGATAATAAGGGAGTTTGTAGACTACGTTCTGCAGACAGATCCCGACATAATTGTTGGGTATAACTCTAACAACTTTGACTGGCCATACCTAACCAAGAGATCTGAGGTTGTCGGGGTCAAACTCAACATAACCAGATCCAGCTCCAGACCCGAACCAAGCGTATATGGACACTGGTCCGTCATTGGACGAGCAAACGTCGATCTCTACAACATAGTCGAGGACATGGCCGACATCAAGCTCAAGAGTCTAGACTACGTTGCTGAGTACTTCGGGATACTTCCAAGAAGCCAGAGAGTGCTCATACCTGGACACAGAATTTATGAGTACTGGGACGACAAGTCTAAGAGACCTCTCCTCCTGAAGTATGCAGAGGAGGACGTAATAAGCACCTACAAGCTTGCCGAGAAGCTACTGCCCTTCCTCATACAGCTCTCCTACATTGCAGGATTACCACTCGACCAGGTAGCTGCAGCATCAGTTGGAATGCGTGTAGAGTGGATGGTCATGTATAGAGCATACAGGCTGGGAGAGCTAGCACCAAACAGGGTAGAGAGACAAGGAGAGACCTACAGAGGAGCAATAGTTCTTGAGCCAAAGCCAGGGCTACACGAGAACGTTGCTGTCCTAGACTTCACCAGCATGTACCCAAGCATAATGATAAAGTACAACGTCTCACCAGATACGTACATTGACCCATCAGAGTGGGACAAGTACACTGAGTACTACGAGGCACCAGAGGTCAAGCATAGATTCAGGAAAGAGCCGCCAGGGCTCTATAAGACCATACTTGAGGAGCTGCTTGCAAAGAGAAAAGAGATAAGAGAGCTCATGAAGAGACTACCTGACGATAGTCCTGAGAAGAAGCTACTTGACGAGAGACAGAAGGCTCTCAAAGTGATGGCAAACGCAATGTATGGCTACTGTGGGTGGACAGGTGCAAGATGGTACAAGAGAGAGGTAGCTGAGGCAGTCACAGCATGGGCTCGTGCCATAATGAGGAGCGTGCTCAGCTACGCTAGGAAGATTAGCCTAGAGGTCATCTACGGAGACACTGATAGTCTCTTCGTCAAGAATATTCCAGAGAAGATTCAGAAGCTCATAGACTATGTCGAGAGAGAGCTCGGATTTGAGATAAAGATAGACAAAATCTACAAGAGAATACTCTTCACCGAGGCAAAGAAGAGATACGTTGGACTGAGAGAAGACGATAAGATAGACATTGTGGGATTCGAAGCCGCAAGAGGAGACTGGGCGGACATAGCAAAAGAGACTCAGGAGAAGGTTGCAGAGATAATTCTAAGAGAAAACGACCTAGATAAAGCAATACGCTACGTGAGCCAGGTTATAAATAGACTGAGAAACTATCAGTTCAAACTAGATGAAGTAATAATATGGAAGACAATTGAGAAGAACCTAAACGAGTATAAGACAGTAA
Source organism: Thermoproteales archaeon (assembly GCA_027036495.1). Classification (GTDB taxonomy): domain Archaea; phylum Thermoproteota; class Thermoprotei; order Thermoproteales; family Thermocladiaceae; genus JAADER01. The sequence continues at coordinate 10,000 of JALWFJ010000067.1, read as the reverse complement.
CTCCACATGTCTACGCTGCTAAGAAGCTAGTAGAGGCAGGATACAAGGTTAGTAAGGGAGACACAATAGGGTACGTCATAGTCAAAGGTGGAGGAAAAATAGCATACAGGGCGAAACCCTACATATTTGTCAAGGATCTGAGAGAGATAGACGTGGACTACTACATTGAGCATCAAGTCATTCCAGCAGCAATGAGGATACTACAGGTGTTTGGCGTCAAGGAGGACATGCTTCTATCAGGAAAGAGGGGAAGATCCATACTTGACTACCTGGCTTAGACCTTACTAGACTATGTACCTTTTTGTCTAGCTAAGACTATATGATGATGAAGATGAGGCTGGTGATTTACTCTTGCTGTTAGGATGCTTGTCCTCTACTCTTCAACAGCTCATCTATTGTGACTATCTCCATTGTTTCAGGTACCTTAGCCACGCCTCCTATACGTGACGTTACTATTATCTTGACTCCCTTGCTTGCTGCAGCATCCACAAGTCTCTGTGTACATACGCCATCAAGAATTATTGCATGTACTCCATCTAGCTGCTGTAGCGTGTCTATTAGGTCTCTCACAGGTACTCTCTTGATCTCTCTCCAGCTGCTATCATACAGTATTGCCTCTAGTGTTCCGAGAAGCTTCTTCACCTCCTCAATCACGTGCTCTGGTATTGCTAGCAGCGTCGTCTCTGGCTTCTCTGGGGGCCTAGCCTCGACCTTGATCTCGGCTGCCTTAGGTGCTGGCTTGGCCTCGACGACCTCTATCACTACAGACTTGGCTTCGGGCTTCACCTCAGTCTTGATCTCAGGCCTTGACTCGACAGTCACTGCTTCTTGAGTCCTGGCAGTCTGTGCTGCTAGGATCTCGCGCCTCACCTCTTCTCGCAGCTGTGCCAGGTACTCCTCAACTGGTATCTTGTTTCTGAGACACTTTGCTATCTCCTTTGCTGTTAGCTCCTCAACCTCCTTCCCTGGAGGAGCTCTAGCAATGTAGTCTATATCTGCGACCTTCAGGAGCTCTCTTAGAAGCATCTCTCCTCCACGGTCACCATCAACGAAGGCTATAGTCGTCTTCTTTCTACTTAGCTCAACTATGGTCTTTGGTATGCCCCCGCTTGCACCTCCAACAGCAATGACGTTCCTGTATCCATGTTTCACGAGGTTGAGCACGTCTGCCCTACCCTCGACGATTATTATCGTGTCAGCCTTATCCACGTCAGGACCTGCAGGCAAGCCCTCTGGGCCGTAGCTTACTATCTCGGTCTCGCTTACAGCCTCCATGAGCTTGCTTACTAGCTCCCTGCTGTCAGGAAGAACCTCATGCTTGATCTTAAGCGCAAGCTCTTTTGCACGCTCAAGTATGCGTTTCCTCTTCTCTTCTCTTAGATCTCTTATCTCCACGACCCTTATCTTGGCTGAGTAAGGACCAACACGGTCAACAGTCTCTAATGCTGCTGCTATCAGCGCGGTCTCGTATCTGCCGAGGTTTGACGGGACGTATATCTTTCCAGTAGTTCTCTCGCCTTTTCTCTCGATCTCTATCTCTATCCTTCCAACCCTGCCAGTAGCTTGAAGCTCTCTGAGGTCAAGGTCAGGTCCAAGCAGTCCCTCAGTCTGGCTAAATATTGCTCCCACTATGTCAGGCTTATCAACAGATCCCTGTATCTCGAATGCAGCAATTATCAAGTACTTTGCCGCTATGGTGAGCGCTCCCATTAAGGCTCGGATCTAGAGCTATTGATTTAAGCTTAAATGTTTTCATCAAGAACACGTTTAGCAAGAATTTAGTCTCTCTAGATCTCCAAGTAGAGATGTATGACAAAGCTAAGCAAAGAGGAGCTAGAGCTGCTACACAAGGTTGGAGACATAGTACATGACGTGCTCAGATACGCGTTAAAGATAGTGAGACCTGGACTCAGCGTCCTAGAGCTCTGCGAGAGTCTTGAGCAGAGAATCAGAAGTCTCGGAGCCAAGCCGGCATTCCCAGCAAACATATGTATAAACGACATAGCAGCACACTACACTGCACTAATAGACGACAACACCATCATAGAGGAGAACAGCGTGGTCAAGATAGACATAGGTACTCACATAGACGGCTACATTGTAGATGCTGCTCTGACAGTATCATTCAGCCCACTCTACGACAATCTACTCAGGTCATCCCTGGCAGCACTTAAGGTGATCAGAGACGTTCTCAGACCAGGCATAACTCTTGGAAAGCTCGGTCACTATATTGAGCGAGCAATACGTGCATACGGCTTCAAGCCAATAGAGAACCTCACCGGACACCTCATAAGAAGATACGAACTTCATGCTGGAAAATCCGTGCCAAACGTGGACAACGGAGACAACAGGGTAGTTCTCGAGGGAGAGATCTATGCCATAGAGCCTTTCGCCACTGATGGTGAGGGTCTCGTCGTGGACTCTCCCAAGGTAACGATATTCAGGCTACTACCTGTACCAAAGAAGAAGATGAGCAAGGATGCTAGAAGCATAGTGACGGTGATAGAACAGGAGTGTGATAACCTACCATTCACCTTCAGATGGTTCAAGGATAAAATTGACGTGAGCACCGCAATTGAGATCTTGAGGAGGAATAAGGTGCTCTACGAGTACCCGGTGCTTATAGAGAAGGGACATGGCATGGTTGCACAGTTTGAGGATACTTTCATCGTGACAGCAGCAGGTGCTGAGCCTCTTGCAAGGACACTAGATATAGTCTCCTAGTCAGCTAGACTGACTTGCCTTTACCTGCTCCTCAAGTCTTGGAAGTAGTGTTTTTCTCAGTCTCTCTATGAGCCTCTTTTGCTTTCTTCTAAGTCTTCTCAGCTTGTTAGACTCTCTCCCGGTGAGCCACGCAAACTCTGGATCGCTCTTTATTGCTGGATGATGAGGATCTGCTAGGATGACCTCAAAGTACTTGTACATCCCGTCCTCTCCTACCCAGTATGAGCCTAGAACTTCCATGTTTGGGTACTTACGTGCAGCTCTCTCCTCTGCTATTAGCTGTAGGCTCTTCTTAGTCGTGTGTCCATATACGCCCATCCTCTTTGGTCTTCGTCCCGTTCTAGGTCTAGGCTTGTTCATTGGTCCTCTCCTGACTCTTACTCTGACGACTATGATTCCAGGTTTAGCCTTGTAGCCATACTTCCTCGCCTTGTCTAGTCTCGTTGGCTTGTCGATCCTGACAATTGCTGGCTCTCTCCTCCACCTTATCAGCCTCTGTCTAAGTATCAGGCTCATGAATCCTTTACGTGGACACTTCCAGAGCCTACCTATGTACCAGTACATCGACTTGGCCATTATCGAGCTCAGACCACATGCTCCACATGTGGCTTAAATAATTTCTCTAGAGAGTACTCTCTCAGCATGTTACGAATACACGTGACAAGTGGGTTAAGTCTAGGCTCGCTAATAAGCGTTGAAGGTAGAAAAGGCAGCATGAGGTTAAGACCATAGATGTTGCCTAACAGGGATAGAAACAATAAGTCACCTATGCACCTCTGGTCTGAGGAGCCCTGAGACGTGACAGAGAGGCCCAGAACGACATTTCTTCTATAGACAACCTTGCAGACAATAGTACAATTAGAGAGATACAGCGTGGACCTAGTAGTAGAGCAGTCTCTCACACGCCTCACGGCTTCACTCCTAGTAAGACCAGCAACGTGACATGTATGTTCTCTACTTAGAACAGCTCTGAGCCTAGCAGGCAAGAGGACCTTAGCTCCTAAGAGATGAGAAGTCAAGAGAGCTAAGAGAGTCAGGTCTGTCCTCTCCGACCCCCTTCTTAGATCCACTACACCACCAGCTGAATCTCCTAGCTGCACCTTCATTGGCTCAGCTATGCTACACGTCGTAGTAACTTCAGGAAGCCCGACAGAGACGCCTCCACCTGGAAACGCTATGTGTAGCTCCTGTGCAAGCATTGATACCGTGTCGTAGGCTTGTCTGCTCAATGTACATGAGTATCCATGCTCGCGCAAATTAAGATAAACTTCTAGAAGTTTAAATGAGTCCTCACCTCTCAGCGCGACTCCACCATGCTTACTCAACAGCTTCTCGAGAAGCTCAACATTGAATATGCTGTTACCTTCATCACGAAGCTCATACGACATTATTAGCAGTCGCGTCTCAAAGACTCCTCCCTGAGTCTCCACTACAATCTTATTGTCTTCTCTCTTTACGCGAGTCTCCACTATATCTGCATAGTGGAAGTCTATCTTTGGCAGGACCTCCAGTAATCTGGGCTTAACTAGTAAGAGGTTTTCTCTCCTTACTCCAAGAGCCATGAAATAGACATAGTCTAACATGCATACACCATATGGATCCAGCTTGTCCTCTGGTAAGCCTGTAAGTATGAGTATCGAGTCTGCAATAGGGTGTACCTGAACCGCTGAGTAAGCTGTCACACCATTTAGACCAATAATAATGACGTCGTAGCTCTCTCTTCTCATGAGAACCACCGAGTCATCGCTCAGAGAGCTAGAGGATAAGGGTCTCTGTGCTAGTCTAAGTCAGAGAGACATAATACTGATAGTCTTGATGCTGGCTGGAGAGGGTTTGTCGGTGGTGAAACTACATGTCGCGTTATCAGAAATTTCTCATCTCAGTGGCATTGAGTTTGAGGTTGATCCTGCCGGTAGTAGCATTCTTGCAAGAAACATGTACAGGCTAGTGTTAGACGGTCTTGTAGAGGTTACAGAGAGCATAGCTAAGCTGACTGACAAGGGGAGGGCTGAGGCGAGAAGAGTTCTAGAGAAAGTGAGAAGTAGATCTCACGTCTGTGTGAGACCAAACATAGTTGTTGAGTCTAAGCTACTTCTAGATGAGGTTAGGAGAGTGCTACAGATGTACTCTAAGATGAGCGACTTGGATGCATTTATTAGAAGACTTGAGCTTATTCTACGCGACTTGTATTACTTTGACACAAACACACTTGAACTAAGCCTAGCTGTGATAAGAAGTTTGAGAGTCTCTAATAAATGAAAGTCTTTTAACTCCTTACAACATTGACTAAGCGAGCAAACTAATGGTCTCGTTTTCTGTAAAGTATGAGGAGCTCTCGCCAGCTGAGTGGTTCCGAAGAAACAAGGAGCTAGCTGGCTTAACTAACCCTACACGAGCACTATATCAGACTATTAGGGAGTTTGTAGAGAACAGCCTAGACGCGACAGAGAGCTATGGTATCTTGCCGAGCGTCAAGGTCAGGGTAGCGTATCACGATAAGTCTCGAGGATGGCTCTCAGTGTATGTTGAGGATAATGGTATCGGCATACCGGACCAAGAAATACCCAACGTGTTCGGGAAGGTGTTCTATAGTAGCAAGTACAGAGTTAGACAGCATAGAGGGGTCTTTGGTCTGGGTGCCAAGATGGTGATACTGTATGCACAGTCAACAACGAACAAGCCGGTCATTGTGAGAAGCGCACCACTTGGAAGCGACAAGATATTTGAGTACGTACTCATGATAGACACTCTGAAGAACAAGCCGGTGATTCTAAGTAGGAAAGAGTACGAGAACAGGTATAGGTGGCATGGAACTGCCGTTAAGGTCGTTATTGAGGGTGAGTGGGGACGTGCCAGAAGGAGAATTGAGGAGTATCTGAGGAGGACCTACATGGTTGCTCCCTATGCCGAGATATACTTTGAGGGTCCAGATCTGGTGCTGTACTTTCCTCGTGCCACCACCAAATTACCACCACCACCGAAGGAGGGATACCCACACCCAAAAAGCGTCGACGTCGAGCTAATAAAGCACCTAATACTACAGAACCCCAACATAACACTGAGAGAGTTCCTGATGGAGTACTTTGACGGCGTTGGTAGACAGACAGCAGAGATGTTTCTCAAGTGGGCAAAGCTAGACGGATCAAAGAGAGTAGGCGACTTGACAGAGGACGAGATAACTTACCTCACAACAAAAATGAGAGAGTTTGATGGATGGAGAAGACCTCGAGCTGACTGGCTCTCACCAGTTGGCGAAGACATACTCGTGGAGGGAGTAAAGAAGGTTCTTGAACCAGAGTTCGTAGCAGCAATAACTAGAAAGCCAAGCTCATATGGTGGTCATCCCTTCATAGTGGAGGCAGCTATAGCGTGGGGTGGCAAGATACCACCAAGTGATAGACCAATAGTGTACAGGTTTGCTAACAAGGTTCCCCTCCTCTACGATGAGGGCAGTGATGTGATAAAGAAGGTTGTTGACGAGATTGATTGGAGCGTGTACAAGGTTAAGTTCCCGGCACCACTAGCTGTTGTGGTACATGTATGCTCTACAAAGATACCATACGTAAGTGCAGGCAAGGAGGCCATAGCCGACGTCATCGAGATAGAGGAGGAGATCAGACTCGCGGTCAGAGAGGTCGCTAGGAGACTAAGACAGTACCTCACAAAGAAGGAGAAGGAAGAGGAAGTATACATAAGGTACGCAACGTTCAACATGTATGCAACTGAGGTCGCGAGCGCACTAGCGTTCATCACAGGTAAGTCTGTTGACGAGATAAAGAAGAAGCTGAGCGAGCTCATAATAAAGAAAGTTGGCCCAGAGCTTGCATCGAGACTCGAGAAAGAGACTGCGAAGATAGCCATCAAGGAGACTACCAGGAGGTGAGACAAGTTAACGAAAGGGTCTAAATTTCCCAAGAGACAACTAGGCTTAAGTTCATGGCTCGTTCAAGACAGGAAGTACTCAGGATACTTGAGGAGTGGGGCAAGAGGGTGCTTGATCAGATAGAGCAAGGACAGGAGCCAGTGCTGGAGATACCATCTAGGACGCTATCAAACACGATATGGGACCCAGTGAGGAGACTTCTTGTGCTTGGACCTGACAAGATGAAGAGGAGGTTTCTGGATCTGAAGGAGTCCAGAAAGTTCATGCAGACTATGCTCATGCTGAAGCTCATTGTGGAGGCAATCAGAGAGAACGTGTATCCAACAATAAGAGACCTCTACTATAATGGAAAACACACGATCATGTACGTTGACCCTAAGGGAAGAACGTTCAAGGAGAACACTTGGGATGACCAGCAAGAGTCAAACGCAGTTATAGAGGACATAGAGGTCGCAACTGGGTTACTCAGAGAGGAGATGGGGCTCTCAGCAGACGTGAAGGGCAAAGTTGTCGGCCCAATAATCGTCAAGTCGAGAGGCTTTGAGATAGATGCAACGAGGCTAGGCGATGCAGCTCTCAGCCTGCCTCCCAACCCGGATGAGCTAGAGATAGTCAAGGTTGAGGCAGAGTACGTGCTTGTTGTGGAGAAGGACGCAATATTTCAGCGACTAAACAGGGAAGGATACTGGAAGCAGGAAAACTGTATCCTAGTGACTGCAAAGGGCATGCCAGATAGAGCAACTAGAAGGTTTGTCAGGAGACTCAGCGAGGAGTATAAGCTTCCTGTATATGTCCTCACCGATGCAGATCCATATGGATGGTACATATATAGCGTCTACAGAAGCGGCTCAATCAAGCTAAGCTACGAGAGTGATAGACTTGCAACACCAGACGCAAAGTTTATCGGAGTTACCGCCAGCGACATAATAGACTACAAGATCTCGGACGAGTACGTCATCGCAGCAACAGACAGAGACATTAAGAGAGCACAAGAGCTCATAAGATACCCCTGGTTTCAGAGTGATGCCTGGAGAAAGGAGATACAGCTCTTCCTTAAGATGAAGAAGAAAGTCGAGATAGAGGCCCTGTCCACGCATGGACTGAAGTTCCTGCATGACTACCTCAAGGACAAGATACACAACAAGAAGTGGATTGAGTAGCGGACTAGGATCTCTGGGACCCTCCAAAACTCTGCATCTCGCATTATGCCGCATGTAGAGTACAGGAAGATTCTACTAGGTCGAGGTGCAGAGGCAGTAGTGTACCTTGAACATTGGCTAGGTCTAGTGGTCGTATGTAAACATCGCGTTGAGAAGAGGTATAGACTGACCCACATAGATAGAGAGATCAGGAAGCACAGAACGATATCTGAGGCAAAGTGCATGCTCTATGCACGAAAGCTGATAGGAAACGTTCCAAGAGTGTTGGACGTGGACTTATCAAGCTTTATCCTGAGGATGGAGTACATTGACGGCTCCTCGCTCAGAGATGTTACAGCAAGAGCCGTACACTGCGAAGAGCTTCACAACGTGCTTGAACTCTACACAAGGCTAGGAAGATATGTTGCTATTCTTCACTCGGGCGGACTAATTCATGGAGATCTATCCCTGACGAACATACTTGTCAAAAATGGAGACATCTACCTCATAGACTTTGGGCTAAGCTATAGGCACAGTGTAGGAGCTAGCGATAAGGCAGACTACAAGACTATTGAGCTATGCGCAAGAGATTTGAACGTGCTCCTGAGAAACGTTGAGGCAAACTTTGCAAGAGTCCAAGATCTGCTCATGGAGAGCTTCTTTAGAGGATATTCCGAGATTCTCGGCGAGAGCACGGCTAGGCGCGTACTTGCCAGGATAAAGAAGATAAGAAGCTTAGCAAGATACGCTCCGAGGTAGAGCAAGATAAAGTAAAGTCTTATAAGGTGGCAGTATCAGCACTAAGCTGTGCCTCATAGGTCGAGACATAAGAAGGGTAGAAGTAGCTCTACTCGACCTGTAACTAAAGCTCCACCACCATGGCTCAGGTATACTCCAGAAGAGATTGAGCAACTTGTTGTTGAGCTTGCAAGAAGAGGCTTCACACCATCCATGATTGGCATAATACTGAGAGACCAGTACGGTATACCGCTCGTGAAGCCCATACTAGGTAAGTCCATAGTGAAGATACTCGAGGAGCATCAGCTTGCACCGCAGATACCGGAGGACTTGATGGCTCTCATCAAGAGAGCAGTCAAGATAAGGAGACACTTAGAGGAGCATCCAAAGGATATGTCGGCAAGGCGTGGACTTATCCTTGTGGAGTCAAAGATAAGGAGACTAGTCAAATACTACAAGCGTGAAGGAAAGCTACCTCCCGACTTCGAGTACAGACCAGAGCAGTTCATGCACATGCTAGCTATGTAGCTCCCTAACTGAAAAGTCATGTTAAGAGAAGATGTACTACTTGAGGAAAAGCCTCTTCTCATAGTAACCAGAAGAGACCCAATCTGCACGTTTCTAGGACTAGCATTACTGACATACAGAGCTCGTAGAGGACTTTACACACATATAGCACATGTGGATACCCTGCTCTCACCCTCAGTCCAAGACCTAGCTTATCACTATGATAACATAGTGTCACTAGATCTAGCAGAGACAGTTGAGGGCGACATTAAACATAGAATATCAAAGCACAACATAGTCCTCGAGATCGTAAGTGAACGAACATTTCAGAAAATATACAACTTAGTGGAGAAGGACTCTGAGGCAAGAACCTTTCTCGAAATAGCCGCGGCAATGTACTACATAGAGTATGGAAATGCACCAGTAAAGATCAGCACCTTAGAGAACGTAGATCTACCCCCCCTGCCAGGAGTTACGTACAGGTCACTCTCTGAGAGCTTAGCATTTTCACTCTGGCCTTATGTGCCGCAGATGAGCGGGGACCTAGATAGAGCAAGCAGAGAGTTATCAAGGGTAAGCATTGATCCAGAGAGAAACTTGAAGGAGCTAGATGCATCACAGGCAGATAAGCTGATTCTGCTCATAGTAGAGCTATACGATAAGAATAGGTGCTTGCTTAAGGAGCTAGATAAGCTCACCTTGAAGACATACCTAGCCTTTAACGAGCTACCTGTACAGGACATTTACCTAGTTGCTGAGTCTTCATATGTGTTGGATAGCATAGGAGCATTCAAGTTAAGGGATATATTGAAAGGAGTTAAGTTACTTCAATTAAAGACTATTAGAGATAGCAGCATTAGGTACATTAATACTGTTAAAAGTGTCGTAGATAATGTAATGAGAGGTGAGCGAGTTATCTTAGACTCACTAACTCTCGCAATAAGAGTCTATAGAGTGTTGAGAACCTATAGAAAGCGTGGTGTCAATGTCAAAGTGAGGATACATGAGA